>DAMBCY010000045.1:0-16421 GCA_032056255.1 Cellulomonas sp.
GGGACCGGGCCGCGCGTCGGGCACCGGCGCCGCGTCGCGGCTGCCCGGGAGCGGGCCGAGCGCAGCAGGGGCCGAGCCGGGCGGGCTGCCGCCGCCCGACGACGCGGGCGCGCCGGGGCCCGTGACCACGGGGCCCGTGACCGGGTCGACGACGGTCACGACCGGGTCCAGCGCCCCGAGGACGGGGTCCAGGACGCCGTCGACGACCGGGGCGGTGACGGGTGCGAGCAGGCTCAGCACCGGGTCCAGGACGGGCGTGAGGCCGCCGGCCGGCGGGCCGAGCACGCCGTCCGCGACCGGCGCGGCGAGGCCCGAGGTCAGCGGGCCCAGCACCGGCGCGAGCGGCCCCGCCGTCCGGGCGACGGGGGCGAGCACGGTGTCGGACAGCGTGGTGACCAGCGGCTCCACCGCCGTGACGGCCGGGGCGACCACCTGCCCGCCGATCGCGGTGCCGGTGCCGGTGCCAGGGCCGGGAGCGGGTGCGGCGGGCGTCGCGGGGGCAGCCGGGGTCGGGGGTGCCGGAGCGGCGGCCGGTGCGGGCGGCTGCTCGACCGCGGCGGGCGGCGTGGCCGGTGTGGCCGGTGCGGCGGGTGCGGCCGGGGCGGTCACGGCCGGTGGCGCGACGACCCCGGGGTCGGCCAGCGTCCCGAGCACGTCCCCGACCCCGCCGAGCAGGGTGCTGACGGGGCCGGCGGGCGGCGGGGCGTCCGCGGCGGAGGCAGTCGGTGCGAGGGCCAGCCCGGCGGCCCCGGCGAGCGTCAGCCCGCCCGCCGCGAGCAGCCCCCGGCGGAGCCAGCGGGACGCGACGGAGCGCACACCGGGTGCGCTGCGCGGTCGCGTCGTCATGGCGGGTCCCCCTGCGTCTCCGCGTCGGTCGCACCGGGCTCCGGTGTGACCTGGACCACTCGACGCTAGGACGGGCCCAGGGGCCGTGCAACGGCGCCGCTACGCCGGACGGGTGAGGCGTCGTGCCTGACCTGCGCGGGCGTCAGCGCTCCCGGCTGCGGGGGATCGCCACGCTCAGCGCGAAGGACACGACCGACACGATCAGCGCGCCGATGAACGCGTCGCCGAAGTCCTCGATCCGCAGCCCCCAGGACGTCAGCTCGGTGACCCAGGCGGTGAGCATGAGCATCAGGGCGTTCACGACCAGCGTGAACAGGCCCAGCGTGAGGATGTAGAGCGGGATCGACAGCACGTGCACGATCGGCTTGACCACCGCGTTCACGATGCCGAACACCAGGGCGACGGCGAGCAGGACGCCGATCTCGCCGGCGGTGGTGTCCGCGCCGACGATGCTGATGCCGGGCAGCAGGACCTCGGCCAGCCAGAGGGCGACACCGCTGATGAGGACGCGCAGCACGAAGCTCATCCCCCGATCCTGCCATCCGGGTGCGCCGTGCGTCAGGCTCCCGTCCACCCCGTGACCCGGCGGTCGGCGACGGCGCGGAGCGGTGGCATCCTGGCCCGCGTGAAGCACGTCCCCCTGCGCCCCGCCCTCGCCACGCTGCCCCCGTACGTCCCCGGTGCGCGCGTCCCGGTGGGCGCCGCGGCGTACAAGCTCTCGTCGAACGAGAACCCGTACCCGCCGCTGCCGTCGGTCGTCGCGGCCGTCGCCGACGGTGCCGTGGACGTGAACCGGTACCCGGACATGTACGCGTCCGAGCTGACCGGGGCGGTCGCCGCGCACCTCGGCGTGGCACCGGACCAGGTGGTCGCCGGCTGCGGATCGGTCGCCGTGCTCGGGCACGTCCTGGCCGCCTTCTGCGACGCCGGCGACGAGGTCGTGCACCCGTGGCGGTCGTTCGAGGCGTACCCGATCATGGTCACCCTCGCGGGTGCGACCGGGGTCCCGGTGCCGGTCGCCGCGGACGGCCGGCTCGACCTGACCGCGATGGCGGCCGCGGTCACGGACCGCACCCGGGTCGTGCTGGTCTGCACCCCGAACAACCCGACCGGTCCCGCGGTGCACGCCGCCGAGCTCGACGCGTTCCTCGCGGCGGTGCCGGCCGACGTGCTGGTGGTGCTGGACGAGGCGTACGTCGAGTTCGTGCGCGACCCCGACGCCGCCGACGGGCTCGCGGTGCTCGCCGCGCACCCGAACGTCGTGCTGCTCCGCACGTTCTCCAAGGCGTACGGGCTGGCGGGCCTGCGGGTGGGCTTCGCGGTCGCCGGGGCGCGCCTGGCCGCCGGGATCCGGGCGGCGTCCACGCCGTTCGGGGTCTCGCACCTCGCGCAGCTCGCGGGCGTCGCGTCGCTGAAGGCCGCGGACGAGCTGGGGGTCCGGGTCGACGGCATCGTCCGGGAGCGCGCCCGGTTGCTCGACGGGCTGCGGGCCGACGGGTGGGACGTGCCGGACAGCCAGGCGAACTTCGTCTGGCTGGGCCTGGACGCCGACGCCGCGCGGTTCGCGCAGGACGCCGCCCGCGCGGGCGTGCTCGTCCGGCCGTTCGCCGGCGACGGCGTGCGGATCAGCGTGGGGGAGCCGGAGGCGACCGACGTCGTGCTCCGCGTCGCGCGCGACTTCCGCCGCTGACCGGGTCGCCCGCGCGCTGCGTCCGGCCGGCCCGGTTGCGGCCCGGGACGGCTCACCTATGCTGCGACCAGCGCAGAGAGGTGGCGGGGTGACCGAGAGCACGACCCCGGACGTGGCGTTCCCGTCCGGCTGGCCCGGCCGCAGCCCGGACCCGGCGGACCCGGCGGACGGCGGACCCATCACGCTGCTGCTGGTGGAGGACGACGACGGCGACGCGCTGCTCGTCGAGGAGCACCTCAGCGATGCCGGCCTCGACGTCCGCCTGGCCCGGGCGCGCAGCCTGGACGAGGCCGTCGCCCTGCTCGACGTCGACTGCGTGCTGCTGGACCTGGGGCTGCCCGACGCGGTCGGGCTCGACGCGCTGCAGCGCCTGCTCGCCGCCGGCGCGCCCGCCGTGGTCGTGCTCACCGGCCGGACCGACACCGGGACGGGCCTGCGGGCGGTGAGCGCCGGTGCGCAGGACTACCTGGTCAAGGGCGAGGTCGACGGCGAGATGCTCGGTCGGTCGGTCCGCTACGCCGTGCAGCGGCGGCGGCTGCAGGCCGTGGACCGCGCGCTGTACCGGAGCATGGTCCGGGCCGAGGAGACCGTGCGGCTGGAGAGCGCGCTGCTGCCCCGGCCCTCCGTGCGGGACGACCGGCTCGAGGTGCGCGTGGGCTACCGCGCGGGCCGCGAGGGGGTGCTCGGCGGGGACTTCTACGACGTGGTCGAGCGCCCCGACGGGCACGTGCTGGCCGTGGTCGGCGACGTCTGCGGCCACGGCCCGGACGAGGCCGCGCTGGGGGCGGTGCTGCGCACGGCCTGGCGGACGCTCGTGCTGGCAGGCACGCCGACCGCCGACCTGCTGCCGCTGGTCGAGCGCGTGCTGCAGTCCGAGCGGGTCCGCGAGGAGGTGTTCACGACCATGTCGATGGTCGAGGTCGCCCCCGACCGCACCGCCGCCGACCTGTACCTGGCCGGCCACCCCGTGCCCCTGCTGCTCGGCGACCCCGCGTCCGGCCGGTCCTCCGCCACCCTGCCGCCGGACCGGCGAGGCCGCGCGCTGGGCATCCCCGTCTCGGGCGGCTGGGAGCCGCTGCGGCTCGAGCTGGGGATGCGCTGGCGGCTGATGATGTACACCGACGGGGTCCTGGAGGCCACGGTCGGGGGGACGCACGACCGGATCGGCAAGGCCGGCCTGATCGAGGTCGTGGACGGGGTGCTCGGCGGTCCGGCCGGTGACGGCGACGAGGTGGTGGACGAGATCCTCCGGGAGGTCCGGCGCCGGCACGGCGGGGAGCTCGTCGACGACACCGCGGTCGTCGTGCTCGGCCGGGGCGAGCCCCGGTGACGGCACCGGCCCCCGCGCACCGTCGCGGCACGCTGCGCCAGCGTCTCGCGTCCGCGCTCATCGCCGCCGGCGTGGTCATCGGCCTGGTGGTGGCCGGGTCCGGGGTCGCCCTCTGGCGGATGCTCGACAGCCAGGACGCCGTCACCGAGCGGTACTTCGTCGCCATCACCGGGGCCGAGTCCGCGTACACCGGCCTGGTCGACGCCGAGACCGCGGTCCGCGGCTACGCCCTCACCGGCTACGACGGCACGCTGGAGCCCTACGACCGGGCGCTCGACGCCATGTCGGCGTTCGCGGACGTCGCGGACCCGGGCTCCCGCGCGGCGCCCGCCGTGCGCGACTCCGCGGCCACCGCCCTCGCCGCGGCCGAGCGCT
The DNA here is from genome assembly GCA_032056255.1 of Cellulomonas sp. GTDB lineage: Bacteria > Actinomycetota > Actinomycetes > Actinomycetales > Cellulomonadaceae > Cellulomonas. The sequence goes on from DAMBCY010000045.1 coordinate 4,242, forward strand.
GGGGCGGCGAGTTCGCGGACCCGCTGATCGCGGCCGTCGCCGCCGGGGGCCCGAGCGCCGTGGACGCGAGCGAGATCGAGCAGGGCCGGGTCCTGTTCGACGAGACGCGCACCGCGGTGGAGTCGTACCTGGACCTCCTGCGCGAGCGGCGGTCCGAGGCCGTCAGCGACCTCGCCGTGTGGACCCGGGTGGTGATCGGCTCGCTGGTCGCGCTCGCCCTGACCGGTGCCCTCGCCGGGGGCTTCCTGTGGCTGACCCTGCGCCGGTGGATCGCCGAGCCGCTCGGCGAGCTCGCGGCCGACGCGCACGCGGTGAGCGCCGGCGACCTGCACCACACCGTCCGGGCCACCGGGCCGGGGGAGATCGCCGTGCTCGCGGAGGCCGTCGAGCGGATGCGCGTCGGGCTGGTGGCGCAGGTGCAGGCCGTCGAGGAGTCCCGTGCCGAGATCGCCGAGGCGCACGACCGGCTGGCGGAGCAGGCCGAGGAGCTCCGCCGGTCGAACCGGGACCTCGAGCAGTTCGCCTACGTCGCGTCGCACGACCTGCAGGAGCCGCTGCGGAAGGTCGCCTCGTTCACCCAGCTGCTGCAGAAGCGGTACGGCGGTCAGCTGGACGAGCGGGCCGACCAGTACATCGGGTTCGCGGTCGACGGCGCGAAGCGGATGCAGCAGCTCATCCAGGACCTGCTCGGCTTCTCGCGGGTGGGCCGGGGCGAGGGCGAGGTCGCGGACGTCGCGATGGCCGACGTGCTCGAGGCCGCGCTGGCGAACCTGGACAGCCTGGCGGCCGACGCCGGCGCCGTCGTGACGCACGGCCCGCTCCCGCTGGTCCGGGGCGAGCGCGGGCTGCTGGTGCAGCTGATGCAGAACCTGGTCGGCAACGCGATCAAGTTCCGCGACCCGGCCCGTGCCCCGGAGGTCCGGGTCACCGCCGTGCAGGTGGGAGACTGGTGGGAGCTCGAGTGCCGGGACAACGGCATCGGGATCGACCCGCAGTACGCCGACCGCGTGTTCGTGATCTTCCAGCGGTTGCACCCGAAGGACCTGTACGAGGGGACCGGCATCGGTCTGGCCCTGTGCAAGAAGATCGTCGAGCACCACGGCGGTCACATCTGGCTCGGCGACGTCGACGCGCGGGACGGGCAGGGCACCAGCGTCCGCTGGACCCTGCCGGCCGCGACGGCGGACGTGGTCGCAGCGGACCCCGCCCCGACGGGCGGGACCACGGAGGGCACGGAGTGAACGTGGAACGCACCGGCAAGGTCATCGACGTCCTGCTCGTCGAGGACGACCCCGGGGACGTGCTGATGACCCGCGAGGCGTTCGCGGACAACAAGGTCGCCAACCGGCTCGCGGTCGTCGCCGACGGGGTCAGCGCGCTGGCGTTCCTGCGCAAGGAGGGCGAGCACGCCGGCGCCCGGACCCCCGACCTCGTGCTGCTCGACCTCAACCTCCCGCGGATGGACGGGCGCGAGGTGCTGGAGGCCATGAAGAACGACGCGGCCCTGCGCAGCATCCCCGTCGTCGTGCTCACCACCTCCGAGGCCGAGGAGGACGTCGTGCGGTCGTACTCGCTGCACGCCAACGCCTACGTGACCAAGCCCGTGGACTTCGACCGGTTCATCGAGGTCGTCCGGCAGATCGACGAGTTCTTCGTCGAGGTCGTGCGCCTGCCCCAGCGCTGACGCCCGGCGGGCCCGCGCCGCGCGGCGCCCTCGCGCGGCGCGGCCCGGACGAGGATGCTGTCCGTCATGGACAGCACGGACTGGCAGGACAACGAGGTCGTCGCCTGGCTCACCGGCGGCGTCGGGCTCACCGTCGCGATCGTGGTGTGGCTGGTCTTCGTCATCGCCTACGTGCGGATCATCCAGAAGGCCGGCTACTCGGGCTGGTGGATCCTCATCGGCCTGGTGCCGGTGGTGAACGTGGTGATGTTCCTGGTCTTCGCGTACTCGCGGTGGCCGGTCCAGCGCGAGCTCGACGAGCTCCGGCTGCGCGTCGGCGGCGGCAGCCACCTGCGCTGAGCGGTCCCGTTCCCTTCCCCTCCGAACCTGCCGAGACAGGTCCCCCCGGGTCGAGGTCGGTCGTCCGGGGCGCCTCCTTCGACCGGAAGAGCCTCTCTCGGCGGCGCGGGCGACGGCGCCGCACCCGTCGCGCGGGGGTTGTCGGGACCCCACAACGGGGGAGCGCCCACCTTGACGTGCCACGGGGGGCTGGACCTACGGTTGCGTAGCCTACGCTGGCGTAGGTTACGACCGGCCCCCCGCCCCCGGAGGGTCGCCCCGAGGCATGAGGAGCAACGCGTGAGCCCCAGCGGTCCGCTCACCGACGACGGCCTGGTCCAGCTGCTGACGCCCACCGGCGAGCGCGTGGACCACCCCGACTACGCACCACGGGTCGCCCACCTGGACGCCGGCGCCCTGCGCGGTCTCTACCGCGACATGGTGCTGGTCCGGCGGTTCGACACCGAGGCCACCGCCCTGCAGCGGCAGGGCGAGCTCGGCCTGTGGGCCCAGTGCCTCGGGCAGGAGGCCGCGCAGATCGGCTCCGGCCGCGCGCTGGCCCCGCAGGACTACGTCTTCCCGTCCTACCGCGAGCACGGCGTCGCGCACGCCCGCGGTCTCGACCTCACCGAGGTGCTGCGGCTGTTCCGCGGGGTCGACCACGGCGGCTGGGACTCCGAGGCGTTCCGGTTCCACCTGTACACGCTCGTGATCGGTTCGCACACCCTGCACGCGACCGGCTACGCGATGGGTGTGCAGCGCGACGGCGACGTGGGCACCGGCGACCCGGCCCGGGACACGGCGGTCGTCACGTACTTCGGCGACGGCGCGACCTCGCAGGGCGACGTCAACGAGGCCCTGGTGTTCGCGGCCGTGAACAACGCCCCGCTGGTGCTGTTCTGCCAGAACAACCAGTGGGCCATCTCCGAGCCGACCACCCGGCAGGCCCGCGTCCCGCTCGCCGCCCGCGGTCCCGGCTTCGGCGTGCCGAGCGTCCGGGTCGACGGCAACGACGTGCTCGCCTGCTACGCGGTCACCGCGGAGGCCCTGGAGCGCGCGCGGTCCGGCGGCGGCCCGACCCTGATCGAGGCGTTCACCTACCGGATGGGCGCGCACACCACCTCCGACGACCCGTCCCGCTACCGGTCGGCCGCGGAGGAGGAGTACTGGCGGCAGCGCGACCCGATCGACCGCCTCGAGGCGTACCTGGCGTCCGCGGGCGAGCTGTCCGACGGGTTCCGGGCCGAGCTGGCCGCCGAGGCCGACGCCCTGGGCGAGCGGGTCCGCACCACCGCGCGCGCCCTGGGCCGGCCGGAGACGACCACGATGTTCGATCACGTGTACGCGACCCCGCACTCCGTGGTGGACGCCGAGCGTGCCTGGTTCGAGCGGTACGAGGCGTCGTTCGCAGGAGGCGGGAAGTGACCCAGAAGCTGACGTTCGCCAAGGCGATCAACACCGGTCTGCGCAAGGCCCTGGAGCGCGACCCGAAGGTCCTGCTGATGGGCGAGGACATCGGCGCCCTCGGCGGCGTGTTCCGCGTGACGGACGGCCTCGCGAAGGACTTCGGCACGGACCGCGTCGTCGACACCCCGCTCGCGGAGTCCGGCATCGTCGGCACCGCGATCGGGCTCGCGCTGCGCGGGTACCGGCCGGTCTGCGAGATCCAGTTCGACGGGTTCATCTTCCCGGCGTTCGACCAGATCACCACGCAGCTGTCGAAGATGCACTACCGGTCGTCCGGCCGGCTCACCCTGCCTGTCGTCATCCGGGTGCCCTACGGCGGCGGCATCGGCGCCGTCGAGCACCACTCCGAGTCGCCCGAGGTGCTGTTCGCGCACACCGCCGGCCTGCGGGTGGTCAGCCCGTCGGACCCGCAGGACGCGTTCACGATGATCCAGCAGGCCATCGCCTCGCCGGACCCCGTGCTGTTCTTCGAGCCCAAGGGTCGGTACTGGGAGAAGGGCGAGGTCGACCTCGACGCCGACCCGCTCACCGGCCCGTCGACGCTCGACGGCGCCCGGGTGCTGCGGGCCGGCACGGACGTCACGCTCGTCGCGCACGGCCCGACGGTCACCACCGCGCTGAAGGCCGCCGACGCGGCCGCCGCCGAGGGACGCTCGGTCGAGGTCGTCGACCTGCGGGCCATCTCCCCGCTCGACATCACGACGGTCGCCGCCTCCGTGCGCCGCACCGGCCGCTGCGTCGTCGTGCACGAGGCGCCCGTCCTGTACGGCACGGGGGCGGAGGTCGCCGCGCGCGTGACCGAGGAGTGCTTCTACCACCTGGAGGCTCCGGTGCTGCGCGTCGGGGGGTTCCACACCCCGTACCCCGTCGCCAAGCTCGAGCACGAGTACCTGCCCGGCCTCGATCGCGTCCTGGACGCCGTCGACCGCGTGCTCGCGCACTGAACCTCGTCCCCGCCACGCCCTCAGGAGCAGCACCCGTGCCGACCTACCAGCAGTTCAACCTCCCCGACGCCGGCGAGGGCCTGACCGAGGCCGAGATCGCCGCGTGGCACGTCGCCGTGGGCGACCCGGTCGCGATCAACCAGACGATCGTCGAGATCGAGACCGCGAAGTCGCTCGTCGACCTGCCGTCGCCCTTCGCCGGCGTCGTGACGCGGCTGCTGGTCGCGGAGGGCGACACGGTCGAGGTCGGGACGCCGATCATCGAGATCGACACGGACCCGGACGGCGAGGCGCCCCCCGACGCCGCTCCCGCTGCCGGGGTCGGGCCCGAGGTCGCGGTGCACGGGCCGACGTCCGACGCGGACCCGGTCCAGGCGGCACCGGTCGCGCAGCCGGTCCCGGCCGCGTCGGTGACCCCCGGGCCCGAGGCCGAGGAGACCGGCGGTGCCGTGCTGGTCGGCTACGGCACCGCGGCCGCCCCGACCACCCGCCGCGCCCGGTTCACCTCCGCCGAGGGCGACCCGGCGGTCGGTGCCCCGTCGCCCGCGGCCGTCGCCGCCGTGACGCCGGCGCCCGAGGCCCGCCCCGCCTCCGGCGAGCCCGCCGCCGCGCCCGGCGTCCGCGCGCTCGCCAAGCCCCCGGTCCGCAAGCTGGCGCGCGACCTCGGGGTGGACCTGGACTCCGTGCAGCCCACCGGCCCCGGCGGCATCGTCACGCGGGAGGACGTCCTCGCGCACCAGGCCGCCGCCGAGGCGCGCGTCCTGGCGACCTACCCCGGCGACGACCAGCCGTGGCTCGCGTCCGGCACCGTCTCGCCCGACGGCCGGCAGACCCGCGTCCCGGTGAAGTCCGTGCGCAAGCGCACCGCGGAGGCCATGGTCGCCTCCGCCTTCACCGCCCCGCACGTCACCGTGTTCCACACCGTCGACGTCACCCGCACCATGCGCCTGGTCGCCCGGCTGTGCGAGGACCGCGAGTTCGCCGACGTGCGCGTCACCCCCCTGCTCGTCGCTGCGAAGGCCCTGCTGCTGGCCGTGCGCCGGCACCCGGACATCAACGCCTCCTGGGACGAGGACGCGCAGGAGATCGTCTACAAGCACTACGTGAACCTCGGCATCGCCGCGGCCACCCCGCGCGGCCTGGTGGTGCCGAACGTCAAGGACGCGCACCGGCTCGGGCTGCACGACCTCGCGCAGGGGCTCGCCGACCTCACGGCGACCGCCCGCTCCGGGAAGACGTCGCCCCGCGACATGGCGGACGGCACCATCACGATCACCAACGTCGGGGTGTTCGGCATCGACACCGGCACCCCGATCCTCAACCCGGGCGAGGCGGCGATCCTCGCGTTCGGCGCGATCCGCGAGCAGCCCTGGGTGCACAAGGGCAAGATCAAGGTCCGCCACGTCACGCAGCTCGCGCTGTCGGTCGACCACCGCCTGGTCGACGGCGCCCTGGGCTCGCAGGTGCTGGCGGACGTCGCCGCGGTCATGGCGGACCCGGCCCAGGCGCTCGTCTGGGGCTGAGCGCGGGACCGGCCCGCGAGGTCGAGGGGTTCCGCCCGAGGAGGGCTGCGAACGCCTCGACCTCGCCGGAGACCCTCTCCCTCGGCGGGTGCTAGCGGGCGCCGCCGCGGCGCGAGGTGGCTCAGGCCGCCGCGTCCGCCTCGCGGAGCAGCTCGACGGTCAGCGGAGCCAGCGGCAGCAGCGCCGCCTCGGCCGGGGAGACCCACACGGCCTCGGCGATCTCGGCGGCCGGCACCGCGTCCCGCACGCCCTCGACGGCGAAGACGTGCGCCTCCAGCCGGTGCCCGGGCTCGTTGGCGGCGGCCGTGAGCCGCACCCCCAGGTCGCGGACGGAGGCCGGGTCGACCTCGACCGACAGCTCCTCCGCGACCTCCCGGACCACGGCGTCCCGCGGGTGCTCCCCGGGCTCCATCTTGCCGCCGGGCTGCATGAACGCCGCCGTACCGTGCTTGCGGACCAGCAGCCAGCGGCCGTCCGGGCCGACGACGACGGCGGCCGCCACCCGGATCGTGGGCGCGTCGGCGGGGCGGGGGGTCACGGGGTCGGTCGTCACGACCGGTCATCCTGCCCGGAGCAGCGCGTCGCCCGCCACGCTGGTCCACGTGTCGCCCGACAGCACGAGGTGGTCGAGCAGCCGGACCCCGCAGTGCGCGGCGGCGCCGGCCACCGCGGCGGTGGCGGCACGGTCGGCGGCGTGCTCGGCGTCGTCGGTGGGCGTCCCGGGGTCCGTGTCGTCGTGCCGGTGCGCGAGCGCCAGGGTGACGCCGCCCCGGCGCAGGGTCTCGGCGAGCACCTCCCGCACCGCGAACGGGGTGCCGTGCGCGGTGGCACCCGGGACCACGACGGCGCCGAGCAGCCGGGACGCGCGGTCGCCGGCCACGACGACCAGGCGGCCGTCGGCCGGACCGTGCAGCAGCGGCGCGGCGACGCGCGCGACGTCGGCGGGGGTGCGGACGGTCTCCCGCCGGTCGGTGGACGTGCCGAACCGCCGGGCGAGCGCGAGCGCCGCGACCACCCGGGTGGCCTTCGCGGGCCCGACGCCCGGGGTCGGCGTGAGGTCCGCGGGCAGCGCGTGCGCCAGACCCGTGAGACCGCCGGACGCGGCCAGCAGCTCCCCGGCGGTCTCCAGCGCCCCCGCGCCGCGCCGGCCGGACCCCAGCAGCAGGGCGACGAGCTCGGTGTCGGACAGCGCGTCGGGACCGAGGCGCAGCATCCGCTCGCGCGGGCGCTGCTCGGGCTCGAGGTCGGCGATCATCCGGGTCACCCCTGTGACCCTAGGGGCGGCCCGGGGGCGGATCGGGGTTGTCCACAGGCCGGGTTCCGGCCGGCCGCCGTGCGGGTGCGGGTGATCCGCGCCCCCCACGCAGCGGCGGCCCGTCCCCGCGGGTGATGATGGGGCCGTGACCGCCACGACCCGCCGTGCCACCGCTCCGTTCGTCCTGCTCGTCCTCGTGCTCGCCGGCCTGCTGCTGACCGCCGTCCGCGCGGACGCGCACAACAGCCTGCAGTCGACGGACCCCGCGGACGGCTCGACGCTCGCGACGCCGCCGACGCGCGTGACCCTGACCTTCGACCAGCCGGCGCAGGCGCTCGGTACGGAGATCGTCGTCGTCGGCCCGGACGGGGCCACGGTCAGCACGGGGACCGCGGAGCTGGTCGACAGCACGGTCGCGCAGGCGCTCGTCGCCGACCTGCCCGCGGGGGCGTACACGGTGCAGTGGCGCGTGACGTCGGCCGACGGGCACCCGCTGTCCGGCGAGCTGAGCTTCACGGCGGAGGCCGGCACCACCCCGGAGCCGACCACCGCGCCGACCACGGCGCCGGCCGCCGACCCGACCGCCGACCCCGGCACGGACGCCCCGACGCGGGACGCGTCCCCCGTGGCGCCCTCCCCCGACGCCACCACCACGGCGCAGGAGGAGACGACCGAGGACGAGGACGCCGGGATCGCGGCCGGCGCGGTGGCGGCGATCGTCGTCGCGGTGCTCGCGGCGGCGGCCGTGACGGTGTTCGTGGTCCGCGAGCGCCGCCGGTCGAAGGACTCCCGGACGGAGGACTGATGGCTCCCGGCGTGGCCGCTCCTCGCGCGGGCTCCCGCCCCGCCCGGACGCCCGCCCGGCCCGGCCCGGCCGACCGGACGGCGCCGTGGCTGCGCCTGGCCGCGCTCGCCGTCGCCGCGCTGGCCGCGGTGCTCGCCGGGGTGGCGTTCACCGGGGCGGTGGCCCCGACCGCGCTGCGCGATCCCGGCGCCCTGGTGCGCTGGGGGCTGCCGATGGCCTCGACGGCGACGGAGCTGGCGGCGTCCGCGACCCTCGGCGGTCTGGTGCTGCTCGCCACCGTCCTGGTCCGGCGCGCGGACGGCGCGGTGGTCCGTGCCGCCTCCGGCGTGACCGGCGTCGCGGCCGCGGTGTGGACGCTGGCGGCCGTGGTCGAGCTGGTCCTGACCTACGCGAACGTCGCGGGCCTGCCGCTCGACGACCCGGCGTTCGGCGGGGAGCTCGGGCAGTTCGTCACCCACTTCGAGCTCGGCCGGGTGCTGCTGGTGGTCGCGGTCGTGGCGGCGGTGGTCACCGCGCTCGCGCTGCTGACGACGTCCCCGCTCGCGGCGGCCTGGACGGCCGTGCTGGTGCTGGTCGCGCTGTGGCAGTCCGCGCAGACCGGCCACGCCGCCGGCGCGGCGAGCCACGACCTGGCGACGTCGTCGATGTTCCTGCACCTGGTGGGCGCGGCGCTGTGGATCGGCACCCTGCTGGCCCTGTCCCCGCTCGCGCACCGGCTGGGCGGCGACCTCGCGCCGGCCGTGGCGCGGTTCTCGGTGATCGCGGGCTGGTGCCTGGTCGCGGTCGCGGTCTCGGGGACCGTGAACTCCGTGATCCGGATCGGGTCGTGGTCCGACCTCGGCACCCGGTACGGGATCCTGCTGCTGGCCAAGATCGCGCTGTTCGGCGTGCTCGGCCTGATCGGCCTGGCGCACCGCCGCCGGGTGGTCGGCCGGCTCGCCGGAGACGAGCGCGCGCCGGCGACCTGGCTGTTCTGGCGGCTCGTCCTGGTCGAGCTGACCGTGATGGGTGCCGTGTCGGGCGTCGCGGTGGCCCTGGGCTCCTCGCCGCCACCGGTGCCGGACGACCCGATCACCGACCCGACGCCGGCCGAGATCGTCACCGGCCACGCCCTCCCGCCCGAGCCCGGGACCGCGGAGTGGCTGACCCAGTGGCGGTGGGACGTGCTGCTCGCGGGCGCCGCCGTGGCCGGGCTCGTCGTCTACCTGCGCTGGGTGCGGCGGCTGCGCCGGCGCGGGGACGCGTGGCCGTGGCTGCGCACCGCGTCCTGGGCGACCGGGATGGTGCTGTTCTTCTGGACGACGTCCGGCGGCCCGGCGGTGTACGGGCACGTGCTGTTCAGCGCGCACATGGTGCAGCACATGCTCCTGGCGATGGTGGTGCCGGTGCTGCTCGCGCTGTCCGCGCCGGTCACCCTGGCGCTGCGGGCGCTGCCGTCGCGGACCGCCCGCGGGTCGGGCGGCGGTGCGGCCGACGCCTCCCGCGGCCCGCGCGAGTGGCTGCTGGCCCTGGTGCACGGCCGCTGGGGTCGGTTCTTCGCGCACCCGCTGGTCGCGGCCGTGAACTTCGCCGGCTCGATGGTGCTCTTCTACTACACCGACGTGTTCCGCTGGGCCCTGACCTCCGAGGTCGGGCACGGCGCGATGGTGCTGCACTTCTCGCTGGCCGGGTACCTGTTCGTCAACGCCCTGGTCGGCATCGACCCCGGCCCGACCCGGCCGCCGTACCCGCAGCGGCTGCTGCTGCTGTTCGCGACGATGGCGTTCCACGCGTTCTTCGGCGTCGCGCTCACCACCGGCGACGTGCTGCTGGTGCCGGACTGGTTCGGGCTGATGGGCCGCGAGTGGGGGCCGTCGGCGATCGTGGACCAGCAGCGGGGCGGCGGCGTCGCGTGGGGCATCGGCGAGCTGCCGACCCTCGCGCTCGCGGTGATCGTCGCGGTCTCGTGGTCGCGGGACGACGAGCGCACGGCCCGGCGGCGGGACCGGAAGGTCGACCGGGACGGGGACGTGGAGATGGACGAGTACAACGCGATGCTGGCGCGGCTGGCGGCGCGGGACGGCGGCGCGACGTCGGCCCCCGGCACGGGCGCCACGGATGCCGGGGGCGGGCGCCCCGGGGCGTGATAGGACGGCACGGTGACCGCTGACACCGAGCCCACCGCCCCGTCCGAGCCCCCGACCCCGTTCCACGACCTCGACGCCTACGTCGCGCTGCCCCGGATGTCGGGTCTCGCGCTGTCCCCGGACGGCACCCGGCTCGTCACCGCGGTGTCGACGCTGGACGCGAAGCGCACCCGCTCCGTCACCGCCCTGTGGGAGGTCGACCCGGCGGGCGAGCGCCCGGCCCGCCGGCTGACCCGGTCCGCGAAGGGCGAGTCGTCCGCGGCGTTCGCGTCGACGGGCGACCTGCTGTTCACCTCCGCCCGCCCGGACGCGGACGCCGCCCCGTCCGACGACGACGCGCCCGCCGCGCTGTGGCTGCTGCCCGCCGACGGTGCCGAGGCGCGCGTGGTGGCGTCGCGCCGGGCCGGGATCGACGGCGTCGTGGTGGCGGAGGACGCGCCGGTCGTCGTCGTCCCCTCCGAGGTGCTGCCGAGCGCCACCGACGACGCGTCCGACGAGCGCCTGATCGGCGTCCGGAAGGACGCGAAGGTCGCCGCGATCCTGCACACCCGGTACCCGGTGCGGTACTGGGACCACGACCTCGGCCCGTCGGTGCCGCACCTGTTCGCGGGTGACCTGACCACCGTGGCCGAGGACCCGGCGGCCGGCGGGGCCGCACCCCGGCTGGCGCTGCGCGACGTCACCCCCGACCCGGGCGTGGGGCTGCGGCACCAGGACGCCGTGCTGTCCCCGGACGGCCGGACCCTCGTCACGTCCTGGACCCGGCCCGGCGCGCGCGGCAGCCTGCGGCAGCAGCTCGTCGCCGTCGACGTCGCGACCGGCACGCGGCGGGTGCTGCTGGACGACCCGGACGCGGACCTCGGCTCCCCGGTCGTCTCGCCGGACTCCCGCCGGGTCGCGTACGCCCGCGAGACGATCAGCACCCCGGCCACCGCGCCGCAGGTGCAGCTGTGGGTGGCGGACCTGGGCGCCACGGGCACGGCGCCCACGCCCGTGCGGGTCGCCGCCGACTGGGACCGCTGGCCGCACGAGGTCGTGTGGACCCGGGACGGCGGCGGGCTGCTGGTGCAGGCGGACGACCTGGGCCGGGGCCCGGTGTTCCACGTGGCCGTCGGGTCCGGCGCGGTGACGCGCGTCACCGCCGACGACGCGGTGTTCTCCGACCTGCGGCTCAGCCCCGACGGCGCGACGCTCTACGCGCTGCGCACGTCCTACGCCGCCCCGGCCCACCCGGTGCGGATCGACCTCGCGGCGGCCCTCGGCGGTGGCGCTCCGGTGGCGGCCGTCGCGCTGCGGGCCCCCGCGCCGCTGCCCGAGCTCCCCGGCACCCTCACCGAGGTGACCGCGACCGCCGAGGACGGGTCGGACCTCCGCGCGTGGCTCGTGCTGCCCGAGGGCGCGTCCGCGGCGACGCCCGCCCCGCTGCTGCTGTGGATCCACGGCGGCCCGCTCGGGTCGTGGAACGCGTGGTCCTGGCGGTGGAGCCCGTGGATCATGGCGGCCCGTGGCTACGCGGTCCTGCTGCCCGACCCGGCGCTGTCCACCGGCTACGGCCAGGACTTCGTGCAGCGCGGCTGGGGCGCCTGGGGCGCGGCGCCCTTCACCGACCTCATGGCGATCACCGACGCGACCGTCGCGCGCGCGGACGTCGACGAGACCCGCACCGGTGCGATGGGCGGCTCGTTCGGCGGCTACATGGCCAACTGGGTCGCCGGGCACACCGACCGGTTCCGCGGCATCGTCACGCACGCGAGCCTGTGGGCGCTCGACCAGTTCGGGCCGACCACGGACGACTCCTTCTACTGGGAGCGGGAGATGACGCCCGAGATGGCGCGCGCGAACTCCCCGCACCTGTCGGTCGAGAAGATCGTCACGCCGATGCTCGTCGTGCACGGCGACAAGGACTACCGGGTGCCGGTCGGGGAGGGCCTGCGGCTCTGGTACGAGCTGCTGTCCCGGTCCGCGCTCGCGGCCGACGACGAGGGACGGACGCCGCACCGGTTCCTCTACTTCCCGGACGAGAACCACTGGGTGCTCACCCCGCAGCACGCGAAGGTC
>DAMBCY010000046.1:0-4071 GCA_032056255.1 Cellulomonas sp.
GCTCGACCAGTACCTCACGGCCGCGCCCCGGGACTTCCTGGCGGTCGCGACGCCGGGCGCCGGCAAGACGACGTTCGCGTTGCGCATCGCCACCGAGCTGCTGCAGGCGGGGATCGTGCGGCGGGTGACGGTCGTCGCGCCGACCGAGCACCTCAAGCACCAGTGGGCGGACGCCGCCGCGCGCGTCGGGATCAAGCTGGACCCGAACTTCCGCAACTCCCAGGGCCGGCACGGCCACGGGTTCGACGGGGTCGCGCTCACCTACGCCGGGGTCGCGGCGAAGCCCGCCCTGCACGCCGCCCGCACGACGGCCGCGCCGACGCTGGTGATCCTCGACGAGGTGCACCACGGCGGCGACGCGCTGTCCTGGGGCGACGCGGTCCAGGAGGCGTTCGAGGGCGCGGCGCGCCGCCTGTCGCTGACCGGGACCCCGTTCCGGAGCGACACGGCGCAGATCCCGTTCGTGCCGTACGAGCGGGGGCCCGACGGGATCCGGCGCAGCCGGGCGGACTACACGTACGGGTACTCCGAGGCGCTGCGCGACCACGTCGTGCGGCCGGTGCTGTTCCTCACGTACTCGGGCTCGATGCGCTGGCGGACGAAGGCCGGCGACGAGATCAGCGCGCGCCTCGGCGAGCCGCTGACCAAGGACATGACGGCCCAGGCGTGGCGGACCGCGCTGAACCCCGACGGCGAGTGGATCCCCTCGGTGCTCGCGGCCGCCGACCGCCGCCTGACCGAGGTCCGGCGCACCGTGCCGGACGCGGGCGCCATGGTCATCGCGACCGACCAGACGGACGCGCGGGCCTACGCGGGCCACCTGGCGCGGCTGACCGGGAGGTCGCCGACCGTCGTGCTGTCCGACGACGACGGCGCGAGCGCCCGGATCGACGCGTTCTCCGCGTCGGACGACCGCTGGCTCGTGGCCGTCCGCATGGTGTCCGAGGGCGTCGACGTCCCGCGGCTCGCGGTCGGCGTGTACGCGACGAGCGCCGCGACGCCGCTGTTCTTCGCGCAGGCGATCGGCCGGTTCGTGCGTGCCCGCAAGCGCGGCGAGACGGCCTCGGTGTTCCTGCCGAGCGTCGCGCCGCTGCTCGCCCTGGCCAACGCCCTGGAGGTCGAGCGGGACCACGCCCTCGACCGCCCGCTGACGGCGGAGGAGCAGGGCGAGGGCTACACCCCCGAGGACGCCCTGGTCGCCGAGGCGAACCGCTCCGAGAAGGGCTCCGACGCGCTGCAGGGCACGTTCGAGGCGCTCGAGGCGCAGGCGTCGTTCGACCGCGTGCTGTTCGACGGCGGCGAGTTCGGCACCGGCGCGGACGTCGGCTCGGACGAGGAGCTCGACTTCCTCGGGCTGCCGGGCCTGCTGGAGCCGGACCAGGTGACGACGCTGCTCCGTCAGCGGCAGGCCAGCCAGGTCAACGCCCGGCGCGGGAAGACGCAGCCGGCCGAGGACCGCGCCGAGATGGACCACCGCCGGCAGGCCGAGCTGCGCAAGGAGCTCGCCACGCTGGTCGGGGCGTGGTCGCGGCGCAGCGGTCAGCCGCACGGCGCCGTGCACACGGAGCTGCGGCGGCGCTGCGGCGGCCCGGAGGTCGCGCTCGCGGACCCGGGGCAGCTGGAGGCCCGGCTGGCGATGCTGCGCGGCTGGTTCGTCGGCGAGCGCTGAGACCGGCGTCCCCCCAGGTCAGCGACGGTGGTTAGCACCAGGGGCTCCACCCCGCAACCGCTGCGCCCGACGTGCCGACCCCGCGGTTCGGTGCCATCGTCGTCCTCGTGAACAGGAGGTCCGCCGGGGCATCAGGCCCCGGTACCTCGGAGCGGGGAACGGAAGGAGCCGTCAGATGCCGGCATGGCTGATCCTCATCATCATCGGTGTGGTGCTGCTCGTTCTCGGTGTGGCCGTCGAGGCCGCGAAGTTCCTGCTGTGGGTGGGCATCGCGATCCTCGTCGTCAGCGCGATCCTCGGGCTCATCGGCCGGGGTCGCTCGCGCGTGTAGCCGCGCCGACGGACCGCACCGCGCCCGCGCGCCCCGTCCGGGGTCCGCGGGCGCGGTCGTGCCCGGGCGGTGCGCCGGGCGCCGGAGAGCCGATCAGACCGTCAGCGTCACGGTCGGCAGCGCCGCCTCGTCCGCCGAGAGCCGCCGCGCCCCACGGGGCAGCTCGTCCCGGGACGCCGCGTGCCGTGCGGCCCCGGCCCGCACGCCCTCGGGCCCGGTCCAGCCGGGGCACACCTCCCCCTCGACGACGAGCGGGACGACCAGGCCGCGTGACGAGGCGTCGGGCGTCCAGGTCCGGACGGCGTCGTCGTCCCCGCTCACCACGACCTCCGCGACGGCGCGCCCGTCCGCGTCGAGCCGCCGGGCCGCGGTCTTGCGGCCGCCGTGCGAGGCCTTCGCGAACGACGCCTTCTCGACGGGGACGAGGCGGCCGTCGGCGCCCTCCCGGGCCACCAGCTTGTAGACCATGCCGCAGGTCGGAGCGCCGGAGCCGGTCACCAGGGAGGTGCCGACCCCGTAGGAGTCGACCGGGGCGACGGCCAGCGCGGCGATGGCGTACTCGTCGAGGTCCGACGTCACGACGATCCTGGTGCCGCGGGCGCCGAGCGCGTCGAGCTGCGCGCGCACCTCCTGCGCGAGCACGCCCAGGTCGCCCGAGTCGAGGCGCACCGCCCCGAGCCCCGGACCCGCGACGCGCACGGCGCGCTCGACCCCGCGCCGCACGTCGTAGGTGTCGACCAGGAGCGTCGTGCCCGGGCCGGCCGAGGCGACCTGCGCCGCGAACGCGGCCTCCTCGTCGTCGTGCAGCAGCGTGAAGGCGTGGGCGGCGGTCCCGATCGTCGCCAGCCCGTACCGGCGGCCCGCCTCGAGGTCGGACGTCCCGGCGAACCCGGCGACGGCGGCCGCCCGGGCGGCGGCGACCGCGGCCTGCTCGTGCGCCCGGCGCGCGCCCATCTCCAGGCAGGGCCGGCCGATCGCCGCGCTGGTCATCCGGGAGGCGGCGGACGCGACCGCGGAGTCGTAGTTGAGCATCGACAGCACGACGGTCTCGAGCAGCACGGCCTCCGCGAAGGTGCCCTCGACGGTCAGCACGGGGGACTGCGGGAAGAACATCTCGCCCTCCGCGTACCCGTGGATCGTCCCGGTGAACCGGTAGTCGGCGAGGTACGCGAGCGTGGCGTCGTCGACCACCCGCTCGCGCCCGAGCCAGTCCAGGTCGGCGGTGTCGAACCGGAAGTCCGCGAGCGTCTCGAGCACCCGGCCGGTGCCGGCGAGCACGCCGTACCGCCGGCCGTGCGGCAGCCGGCGGGTGAAGACCTCGAACACGCAGCGCCGGTCGGCGGTGCCGTCGGCCAGCGCGGCCTGCAGCATGGTGAGCTCGTAGCGGTCGGTGAGCAGCGCGGCGGTCATGAGTACACGGTAGGCGTGACCGGTGGCCGTGCGCCGGATCGCGTCCTGCGCCGTGCCGACCGCGGCGGTCCCGGACGGGCGCGCCGCCGGAGGACACCTAGAGTGGACCGGGTGTCCGTGGAGATCGCACCCGAGGAGACCGCCCGCGTCGAGGGCGCCCTCGACGGCACCTGGGTCACGATCGTGTGGAACGACCCGGTGAACCTCATGTCGTACGTGACGTACGTGTTCCGCTCGTACTTCGGGTACTCCGAGACGAAGGCCGAGACGCTCATGCTCGAGGTGCACGAGGCGGGACGGTCGGCGGTGTCCGCGGGGAACCGGGAGCAGATGGAGGTGGACGTGCAGGCGATGCACTCCTTCGGCCTGTGGGCGACCCTGCAGCGGAGCGACGCCTAGGTGCGCGCGTTCCGGCGGGAGGGCGACGACCTGGTCGCGGAGGTCGACCCGGGCGAGCGCGAGGTGCTCGCGACGGTGGTGTCGGACGTCGCGGAGCTGCTCGGCGGCGGGAGGCTGGCCGAGCGGGACCGGAGCGACGCGGGCGGTCCGGCGCCGGACGCGTCGCCGGACGCGGCGCCGGCCCTGCGGCTCCGGCTCGACCCGCTGCCCGTGCCCGACGACCCGGCGGTGCTCCGGCTGCTGCCCGACGCCTCCCGGGACG
>DAMBCY010000046.1:4081-16390 GCA_032056255.1 Cellulomonas sp.
CCGGGCCGTCGCGGCGGAGTTCCGGCGGCTGACCGAGGACGACCTGCGGCAGCAGAAGATCGACCGGCTCGCGGACCTGTTCGACGCCCTCGGCGGTGCCGGGGACGACGCACCCGGCGGCGGCCCCGCGGCACCGGCGACCCTCCGCGTCCCGAAGGCCCGCGCCGCCGCCCTCGCGGCCACGCTCACCGACCTGCGCCTGGTCCTCGGCGACCGGCTGGACGTCACGGACGAGGAGGCGAGCGCCCGGCTCGAGGTCGACGTGGTGCGGGCGGATCCCGGGCCGGACGACCACGCGGCGCAGGCGCGGCAGTACCTCGGCTCGGTGTTCCTCGCGCTGGGGTGGTGGCAGGAGACGCTGATGGCGTGCCTGCTGGCCGACCTGCCGGCCCACCCGGACGAGCCGGACGGCTCGGTCGACCCGGACCGGCGCGGTCCCGACGAGGGCTAGGCTCGGGCTCGTGAACGACGCACCCATCGGGATCTTCGACTCGGGGGTGGGCGGGCTCACCAACGCGCGGGCGATCATCGACCAGCTGCCGCACGAGGGCGTGCTGTACATCGGCGACACGCTCAACACCCCGTACGGGCCGAAGCCGCTCGCCGCGGTCCGGGCCCACGCGCTCGAGGTGATGGACGACCTGGTGGACGCCGGGGTGAAGATGCTGGTCATCGCCTGCAACACCGCGTCCTCGGCCGTGCTGCGGGACGCCCGCGAGCGCTACACGCTGCGCAAGGGGCTGCCGGTGGTCGAGGTCATCCTCCCGGCCGCGCGCCGGGCGGTCGCCGCGACGCGGACCGGTCGCATCGGGGTGATCGGCACCCGGGCGACCGTCGAGTCGCGCGCGTACGACGACGCGTTCGCGGTCGCGCCGGGCGTGCACCTGACCACGCAGGCGTGCCCGCGGTTCGTGGAGTTCGTCGAGGCCGGCGTCACGTCCGGCCCGGAGCTGCTGAGCGTCGCGGCCGAGTACCTGCAGCCGGTGAAGGACGCGGGCGTCGACACGCTCGTGCTGGGCTGCACCCACTACCCGCTGCTGACCGGCGTGATCTCGTACGTGATGGGCGAGGACGTGACGCTGGTGTCCAGCGCGGAGGAGACCGCCAAGGACGTGTACCGGACGCTGGTCGCGCACGACCTGGAGCGCGATCCCGCGGCGGGGGCGCCCGAGCACCGGTTCCTCGCCACCGGCGACCCGGAGCCGTTCGCGCACCTGGCGCGCCGGTTCCTCGGCCCCGAGGTGCGGCACGTGGAGGCGCGGGACGCGCTGCGCTGAGCGCACCCCCCCCCCCCCCCGAGCCGGACCCGACCCCGCCCGGGCCGCACCCCACCCGCCCCCGAGCCGGACCCGCCCTGCCACGGGCGGCCGGACCCGCGCAGCCGCTCGCGCCGTGACGAGCGCCACGTCGCGGCCGGGACCCTCGGCCGCACACCGCGCCGTGCCGCACGGCATCATGGCTCCGGGGCCGCAGGCCGGACGTCGGAGTCCGGCCCGGCAGGACCGGCGCAGGGGAGTGTGCGGATGAGGCTCGTGGTCGTGGGCAGTGCCGGCTCGTTCCCGGGCCCGGACTCGGCCGCGTCGTGCTACCTGGTGCAGGCCGACGGCCCGGACGGCGCCGGCGGGACGCGCACCTGGAACGTGCTGCTCGACCTCGGCAACGGCGCGCTCGGCCCGCTGCAGCGCCACGTGGCGCCGGCCGCGCTGGACGCGGTGGCCATCAGCCACCTGCACGCCGACCACGTCGCGGACGTGGTGGTGCTCGGCGTCATGCTGCGCTACGACCCGCGGGGCTCGCGACCGACGCCGCTGCCGCTGCACGGCCCGGAGGGCGTGCGCGAGCGGCTCGCCCAGCTGTCCGGGCACGACCCGGCCACGGACACCGCCGACCACCTGGCGCTCGGGACCTGGCGGGCGGGGGAGCCCGTGCGGGTCGGCCCGCTGACGATCGAGCCGGTCCCCGTCGAGCACCCGGTGCCGGCG
Organism: Cellulomonas sp.; assembly: GCA_032056255.1. Taxonomy (GTDB): domain Bacteria; phylum Actinomycetota; class Actinomycetes; order Actinomycetales; family Cellulomonadaceae; genus Cellulomonas. Next base: position 6,064 of record DAMBCY010000046.1, read on the forward strand.
TTCGGCTTCCGGGTCACCGGGCCCTCGACGCGCGACCCGGGCAGGTCGGTCACGCTCGCCTACACCGGCGACACCGACGAGTGCCCCGGCCTGGACGAGCTCGCGCGCGGCGCCGACCTGCTGCTCGCGGAGGCGGCGTACCTGGAGTCGACGCCGGACGCCCCGCGCGGGGTGCACCTGACCGGGCGGCGCGCCGGGGAGGCGGCCCGGCGCGGCGGGGCCGGGCGGCTGCTGCTCACGCACCTCGTGGCGTGGAACGACCCCGCGGAGAGCCTCGCGGAGGCGGCCGCCGGGTACGACGGGCCCCTGGCCCTCGCGCACCCCGGGACGGTCGTCGACCTCTGACGGGCCCTCCCGGCAGCAGGACCGGGTGCGGGCGACGTCGGACCGCCGGGCTACCCTCGGGGGCATGACCTCGGACCCCGCCCTCTCCGTCCTGCGCGCCGACGGCCGCACCCCCGACGCCCTCCGGCCGATCTCGATCACCCGCCGGTACCTGGACGCGGGCGAGGGCAGCGTGCTCGTCGAGTTCGGCGGCACCAAGGTGCTGTGCGTGGCGTCGTTCACCGCCGGCGTGCCGCGCTGGCGCCGGGGCTCGGGCGAGGGCTGGGTGACCGCGGAGTACGCGATGCTGCCCCGCTCGACCACCACCCGCTCGGACCGCGAGGCGGTGCGCGGGAAGATCGGCGGCCGCACGCACGAGATCTCCCGGCTGATCGGGCGCTCGCTGCGCGCGGTCGTCGACGTCGCCGCGCTCGGCGAGAACACCATCGTGCTCGACTGCGACGTGCTGCAGGCCGACGGCGGCACCCGCACCGCGTCCGTGACCGGCGCGTACGTGGCGCTCGCGGACGCCGTCGCCTGGGGCATCGCGCAGGGCTCGGTGGACGCGCGCAGGCAGGTGCTGCGCGACTCGGTGTCCGCCGTGAGCGTGGGCATCGTGGACGGCACCCCGGTGCTGGACCTGCCGTACGTCGAGGACGTGCGCGCCGGCACCGACATGAACGTCGTCGTGACGGGCTCCGGCGACTTCGTCGAGGTGCAGGGCACCGCCGAGCACGCCCCGTTCGACCGGGCCGAGCTGGACGCGCTGCTGGACCTCGCGCTGGTCGGCACCCGGGAGCTCGCCCGGGTGCAGGCCGAGGTGCTGGCGGCCCCGCTCGCCGGTGCCCCGGTCACGGTGCGCGGCGGCTCGGCGGCCGTCGCGTGACCGGCAGCACCGGCAGCGCCGCGCCGCGGCTGGTCCTCGCGACCCACAACGCGCACAAGCTCGGCGAGCTCCGCGCGATCCTCGTCCCCGCGCTGCCGGGGCTGGACCCGGCCTCGGTGGTCGGCGCGCGCGACGTCGGCGCGCCCGAGCCCGTCGAGGACGGCGTGACGTTCGCGGAGAACGCCCTGATCAAGGCGCGTGCGCTCGCCCGGCACACCGGCCTGCCCGCGGTCGCGGACGACTCCGGCCTGGCGGTCGACGTGCTCGGCGGCGCCCCGGGCATCTTCTCGGCCCGCTGGTCCGGCCGGCACGGCGACGACCGCGCGAACCTCGACCTGCTGCTCGCCCAGCTGTCCGACATCGCCCCGGAGCACCGCGGGGCGCGGTTCGTCTGCGCGGCGGCGCTCGTGACCCCGCAGGGCGTGGAGCACGTCGAGCTCGGGTACCTCACCGGCACCCTCGCGCCGGCTCCGCGGGGCGAGCACGGGTTCGGCTACGACCCCGTGCTGGTGCCGGACGGGGACACCCGGACCTGCGCCGAGCTCGCGCCGGAGGAGAAGAACCGCATCTCGCACCGCGGGCAGGCGTTCTGCGCCCTGCTGCCCGCCGTCGTCGCCGCCCTGGGCGGGCGGCCCGCGGGGGGCTGAGCGCGCCCGTGGCCGACGTCCACCTCGTCGCCGACGCCCTGACGTTCGGCTACCCGGGCCGCCCGGTGCTCGACGCCGTCGGGCTGTCGGCGTCCGCGGGGGACCGCATCGGCGTGGTCGGCGAGAACGGGGCCGGCAAGACGACGCTGCTGCGCCTGATCGCGGGCGAGCTGGCGCCGACGGCGGGTGAGGTCCGGCGGTCCGGCACCGTGTCCGTGGTGCGGCAGGAGCTCGACGTGGACCCCGGGTCGACGGTGGGGGACCTGATCCGGCGCACCGAGGGCCAGGTGCGCGCGGCGGCGGCCCGGCTGGACGAGGTCGTCGCGGGCTTCGACCACGAGGGCGGCGACCTGGCCGCGCTGACCGAGGCGCTGGCCGCCGTCGAGCGGCTGGCCGCGTGGGACGTCGACCGCCGGGTCGACGAGGCGCTGACCCGGTTCGGCGCGCCCCGGGACCCGGAACGGCGGCTGGACACGCTCAGCGTGGGGGAGGCCTACCGGGCGCGGCTGGCGTGCCACGTCGCCGAGCGGGCCGACGTGCTGCTGCTCGACGAGCCCACGAACCACCTCGACGTCGGCGGCATCGAGTACCTGACGGCCCGGCTCCAGGAGTGGCCCGGCGTCGTCGTCATCGTCACCCACGACCGGCGGCTGCTGGACGACGTCATGACCGCGATCCTCGACCTCGACCCGTCGGTGGACGGCCGGCCCGTGCTGTACGGCGCGACCCGGTACGCGACCTACCGGTTCGCCAAGGACCAGGCGCTGCGGCGCTGGCGCGCCCGGTACTCCCAGGAGCGCAAGCGCGCGGCGCGGCTGGCGCAGCGGCTCGACGAGTCGTACGAGGGGCTGTCCGACGAGTGGCGGCCGGAGAAGGGCTCGCAGAAGCACCGCCGTGCCACGCGCGCCCGGATCCACGTCAAGGCGGCCGACCGGCTGGTGCAGCGGCTGGAGGCGGAGGCGGTCGAGGTGCCGGTGCCGCCGCCGGCCCTCGCGTTCCCGGACCTGCCGAGCCTGCCCGCCGGCTACGAGGGCGGTCCCCTGCTGGAGCTGCGCGCCCCGCGGGTCGCCGGCCGCCTGGACCTGCCCGGCGTGCGGGTCGAGCTGCCGCCCGCCGGCCGGCTGCTCGTCACCGGCCCGAACGGCTCGGGCAAGTCGACCCTGCTCGCCGCGCTCACCGGACGCGTGCCGCTGGACCGCGGGCACCGGTCCGTCGCGCCCGGCACGAGGACCGGCGTGCTGGTGCAGGACGACGACGACCCCGCGCGCCTGCGCAGCACCGGGTTCGACGCCGCCGCACGCCGCGCCCTGGACCTGCTGGAGGCCGGCGCGCTGGACCCGGCGCAGGTGCTGCCGGTCGCGGCGCTGGGGCTGCTGGAGGCCGAGGACCTCGAGCGACCGCTCGGCGAGCTCTCGGTCGGTCAGCGGCGCCGGTTCGAGCTCGCGGCCGCCCTGGTCGCCGCCCCGCACGTCCTGGTCCTGGACGAGCCGACGAACCACCTGTCGATCGCGCTGGTGGACGAGCTGACGGAGGCGCTGCGGCTGACGTCGGCGGCCGTGGTGGTCGCGACCCACGACCGCGCGATGCGGGCCGACCTGGCGGACTGGCCGGCCGTCGAGCTGTAGCGGTCTCAGGCGTCCGGCTGCGGCGCCGTCGCCGGGACCGCCACCCGCGGCGTCGACGGCAGCACGCGCTCCAGCAGCCGGACCAGCAGCGCGAGGGCCAGGAACCCGACCGCGACGACCGTGGTGTTGCGCGCGGCCTGCGCCGGCCCGATCTGCCCGACGTCCAGGAACGGGTACGGGTACCAGCCCGTGGCCGCGCCGCGGGTGAAGGTGAAGGCGATCCACGCCAGCGGGTACGCCACCGACCACGCGACGGTCGTGCCGCCGAACCGGGGGCGCGGGCCGACGAGCAGCCACACCACCCAGGTGCCGACCGGTGACACGGTGTGCAGCAGGAGGTTCGCGATCTCCCCGCTCGGCGTCAGGGCCGCCGACTGGTCCGCGAGCACCGCGTGGTAGACGACACCGGTGACGGCGATGCACAGCAGCGCGTCCAGGTGCAGCACGGCCGTCACCCGGCCGGAGCGGGCCGGCCGGACGGCCAGCAGCGCGGACGCGACCAGCACCAGCACGTTCGACTGGATGGTGAAGTACGAGAACAGGCGCACCAGCCACCCCGCCGCTCCCGGGCCCTCGGACAGCGCGCGGCTCACCTCGAGCGCGATCCCCGCCGCCGGGACCATCGCGAGCAGCCCGTGCAGGAGCCGGGCGTGCAGCCGCGTCGCCGTGGACTCGGGCATGGTGGGTCCCCCCTCAGGGCATCCGGCCGACGTGCGCCATCGCCTGCCGGAGCAGCAGTCCCTGGCCCCCGTTCATCTCGACCTGCACCTGCTCGCTGCACGCCTCCTCGGGCGTCAGCCAGGCCAGGTCGAGCGCATCCTGCTGCGGGCGGCAGTCGCCGCTCACCGGCACCACGTAGGCCAGCGACACCGCGTGCTGCCGCGGGTCGTGGTACGGCGTGACCCCGGGTGTCGGGAAGTACTCGGCGACCGTGAACGGCTGCGGCGCCGGGGGCACCTGCGGCAGCGCGACCGGGCCGAGGTCCTTCTCGATGTGCCGCAGCAGGGCGTCGCGCACCCGCTCGTGGTACATGACCCGGCCCGAGACGAGCGCCCGCGACATGACCCCCTCGGGGGTGACCCGGAGCAGCAGGCCGACCGCGACGACGTCGCCGGAGTCGTCGACCCGGACGGGCACGGCGTCGACGTACAGCAGGGGGAGCGAGCGCCGTGCGGCCGCGATGCCCTCGGGACTCAGCCACCCGGAGGGGCGCTCGGGCTCGCGGGGCAGGTCGGCCGTGTCGGTCACCCGGCAGTTGTACCCCGGGCGGGGGCCGCGTGACATCCCGACGCGCGCGGGCCGGGGTGGCGTACCGCGTGCGGGTCCCCGCGCGCCGGGAATACTGGACGGGGTCCGGGCGCTCTACTGGCGTCCAACCGACAACAGGAGGCGACTGATGGCCACGACCGAGCTGACGGCCGACACCATCCAGAAGACGATCAGCGAGAACGACATCGTCCTGGTGGACTTCTGGGCCGACTGGTGCGGTCCGTGCAAGCGCTTCGGCCCGATCTTCGAGGACTCCTCGCAAGCCCATCCCGAGATCGTGCACGCGAAGGTGGACACGGAGGCCGAGCAGGAGCTCGCCGCCGAGCTCCAGATCACCTCGATCCCGACGCTGATGGCGTTCCGCGAGGGCGTCCTGGTGTTCAACCAGGCCGGCGCCCTGCCCGCCCCGGCGCTCGCGCAGGTGGTCGACGCCGTGAAGGCGCTGGACATGGACGATGTCCGGGCGCAGATCGCCGCGGCGGGAGCCGCGCGCGGCTGACCCGGCGTCCGACCGCACCACGCAGGCCCCGCGCCCCGCCCGGAGCGCGGGGCCTCGTCGTGCCCGCGGCCCGGTCAGTGCCGGAACTGCGCCACCCGGGCGGTCAGGTCGTCCGCCATCAGCGCGAGCTCGGCGATGGACTCGCTCATCCGGCCGAGCTCCGCGCTGCTGCCGACGGCGGCCTCGGCGACGCCCGTGATGGTCGTCGCGATCTCGCCCGACCCGGAGGCGGCGTCCGCCACCGAGCGGCTCATCTCGGTGGTCGTGGCGGTCTGCTCCTCGACGGCGGACGCGATGGTGGTCTGGTAGTCGTCGATCCGGGCGATGATCTGGCCGATCTCCCCGATGGCGGTGACGGCGCCGGCGGTGTCGGCCTGGATGGCCTCGACGCGGCGGGCGATGTCCTCGGTGGCCTTGGCGGTCTCCTGGGCGAGCTCCTTGACCTCACCGGCGACCACCGCGAACCCCTTGCCGGCCTCCCCGGCCCGGGCGGCCTCGATCGTGGCGTTCAGGGCCAGCAGGTTGGTCTGCTCCGCGATCGACGTGATGACCTTGACCACGTTCCCGATCTCGGCCGACGAGGTGCCGAGCCGCGCGACCTGGTCGTTGGTGGTCGCGGCGGCGGCCGTCGCGTGCCCGGCCACGGCGGCGGCCTCGGACGCGTTGCGGGCGATCTCGCGGATGCTGGCGCCCATCTGCTCGGCGCCCGCCGCGACCGTGTGCACGTCCCGGTCGACCTGCTCCGCCGCGGCCGCCACCACGCCGGCCTGCTCGGAGGTGCTGTCGGCGGCACCCACGACCTGGTGCGCGGACCGGTCGAGCCGGCCGGCCGCCTCGGCGACCGTGCGCGCGGTGCCCACGATGCCGCTCACCGTCCTGCGCAGCGCCGTCGTCGCGCTGTCCAGCGCCGCGGCCGTCCGGCCGATCTCGTCCGACCCGGTGACCTCGCTGCGGACGGTCAGGTCGCCGCCGGCGAGCGCCTGCGCGGCCTCGGCCACCCGGTTCAGGCGCCGGCTGAGCCGGCGGGCGACGACCAGGCCGACGACCGCCGGCACGACCGCCGCGATCCCCAGCGCCGCGATCTCCAGGGCCACGCTGCGATCGCCCGCGGCGGTCGCCGCACGGGCGGCTCCCTGGGCGATGGCGGCCTGCGCCGCGATGAGGTCGTCGATGCTCGCGGACGCGGCCCGCGCTGCGGACTCGGCACCCTCGCTGGCCCCGGTGAGGTTCTGGTAGATCGAGATCGACGTCCGGACCTCCTCGACCGCGTCCTGCTGCTCCGCGGTGAGCGCGGGCATCGCCGCGTACTCGTCCAGGGTGCGCAGCGCCTCCCCGAGCGCCGCGCCGCGATCGTCCGCGAGCCCGGACGCGCGGAACCGGTCGCCGGACTCCTGGGCGACGCGCATGTCCTGGCCCAGGGCCTGCGCGGCACCCAGCTCGGTCCGCACCTGGCTGGCCAGGTTCATCCCGACGACGTGGTCGGAGTACATGTGCTCGGTGCGGGCCGTGCTCTGCCACAGCGTGAGGATCGACACCCAGCCGAGCAGGGCCGTCATCGCGACGGCAGCCGAGACGGTCAGGAGGATCTTCCCGGTGAATCCCGGGCCGCGGCGGCGCCGGGCGGGCTCGGTGGCCGGCATCCCCGTCGTGCGCGCCTGCTCTCGCGGCCGGTCGTCCGTCGTCGCCGTCATGCCCGGCCTCTCGTCGTACGGCGCGCGGGCGTCCGTGCCCGCGCGGGACGCAGAGGTGCGTCCTGCTCGTCCAGTCGAGCGGGTGAGGCGCGGGCTGAGGAGATCGGGCCGGAGTCACCCGGACGGCACGCGTCCGTTGGTGCGTCCGGGTGGCGCGGGCGGGGCCGGTGCCGTGGACTCGCGGACGGCGAGCACGGGGGCGACGGGCGTCGCGCTGGTCGGCTCCCGGCCGGCCATCTGGTCGAGCAGCAGGGCCACGCACCGGCGCCCCAGCTCGGAGAAGTCCGGCCGGACGGTCGTCAGGGGCGGCCAGAAGAAGGCGGCCTCCGGGATGTCGTCGAAACCGACGATGCTCACGTCGCCCGGAACGCGGACGCCCGAGCGGTGCAGCGCCTGGAGCAGGCCGAGGGCCATCTGGTCGTTGGCGACGAAGACGCCGGTGGCGCCCGAGTCGATCACCGCGCGGGCGGCGACGTCGCGGCCGAAGTTCGGCATCCAGTCGCCGACGAGCGGCGGCTCGACGGGAAGGCCGGCCTCCTCGAGCACCGCCCGCCACCCACGGACGCGGGCCTGCGCGTCGAACCAGTCGGCGGGCCCGGCGACGTGCAGGACGCGCCGGTGGCCGAGCTCCACGAGGTGCCGCGTTGCCAGGCGCGCCCCCAGCTCGTGGTCGATGGCGATGGCGCGCGAGCCGCCCCGGCCCGAGGACTCGACGGTGACGTAGGGGACGTCGATCTCGTACTCGTCGAGCGCGTCGAGCATGACGCCGGTGGGGGCGATCATCACCAGCCCGTCGATGCCGTGGTCGGTGAGGTGGGCCAGGGCCTTCTGGGTCGAGCGCCGGTCGACGGCGCCGATGTTGACGGAGTTGACGAAGTAGCCGGCCTCGAGGGCCGCCTCCTCGATCGAGCGCAGCGTCTTCGGCGGACCGTAGCCGCCGGTCGCGGTGAGCGCGATGCCGATGGTCCGCGAGCGGCTGCTCGCCAGCGCCCGGGCGACGCGGCTGGGCCGGTAGCGGAGCCGGCGCATGCTCTCCAGCACGCGTTCGCGGGTGGCCGGGCTGATGTTCGTCTGGTCGTTGATCACCCGGGAGACGGTCTGGTGCGACACCCCGGCGTCGGCGGCGACCTCGCGGATGGTGACGCCTCGTCGCCTGCCGCTCGTCACCGTGCTCGCTCCTGGTCCGCCTGCGGGGTCGCCCGTCAGCCCCGAGCCCTGCTGCGCCCCCACCGTAGACCATCCCCCGGGCGTGCGGGGAGGTGCCGGCGGTCGGTGTCCAGCAGGTGGCCGCGAGGGTTGCGCGCCGCGAGATGTGACCGGTAACGTCTGCCGCTCGCCGCTCCTGAGGTATCCCCGGGCTCCGCCTGCGGACCCTCGTGTGAGCGGTCACATTGCTCGGGCCGCCAGGCCGAACCACTCCAAAGGAGGAGTCGTGCGAGTACACCCCATCGCAGGAGCCGCTGCTGTCGCGTCCCTGTTCCTGGTCGCCGCGTGCGGGAGCGACGGTGGCGAGGCCCCCGCCGAGGGAGGCGGGTCGACGATCGACATGTGGGTCCGCTCGACCACGTCGGGGGAGAGCCAGGCCCTCGTCGACGCCTGGAACGCGTCCCACGACCAGCAGATCTCGCTCACCGCCATCCCGCAGGAGAACTACCTGCAGCGCGTGTCCACCGCGGCGGGCTCCGGCCAGCTGCCCTGCCTCATGGCGTCGGACGTCGTCTACATGCCGAACTTCATCCAGAACGGCCTGTTCGCCGACATCTCCGCGCAGGTCGGCGGGCTCGACTTCGTCGACGCGCTCGCCCCGGGCGTCATGGACCTCACGAGCGACGGCGACGCGGTCTACGGCGTGCCGCACGTCGTCGCGCTGTCGGCGATCTTCCAGAACGAGCTCGTGCTCGAGGAGGCCGGCATCGACCCGACGGAGGAGATCACCAGCCTGGCCGACTTCGCCGACAAGGTCGCGCAGGTCGGCCGGCTCGGCGGCGACGTCATCCCGCTGTACTTCGCCGGCAACGCCGGCAACTCGATCGCCTTCACGCACTTCCCCGCGGTCTGGGCGTCCGGCGCCGAGGTCATCTCCGAGGACGGCACGGAGTCGCTCCTGGACAGCCCCGAGGCGATCGAGGTCTTCCAGACCTTCAACGACCTGGCGAAGGCCGGCTACATCCCGACGTCGGCGGCGAGCGAGACCGGCGCCACCCGCAACGAGGTGTTCGCGCAGGGCGACGTCGCGTACATGCTCGCCAGCAACGGGACCGTCGGCGCGGTCGAGGGCGCCGAGGGCGTGCGCCTCGGCGTCCAGGGGATCCCCGGCGTCGACGGCGGCGTCAGCACTTTCCTCGGGGGCGACGCCATCGGCGTCACCGCCGCGTGCGACGACGTCGAGGGCGCGTGGGCCTTCCTCGACTGGACGCTCTCCGAGGAGACCCAGGTCGGCGTCTACGCGGAGCAGCGCATGCTGCTGGCCCGCTCCGACCTGGCCGGCAACGAGGTCACGGCGCAGGACCCGCTGGCCGTCGAGCTCAACGGGCTCATCGAGCACGGCCGCACGCCGTACTCGCTGCACTTCGGGCAGACCTACAACGACCCGAACGGCCCCGCGCTCTCCGCGCTGCGGCAGGCGATCTTCGAGTCCGACGACGTCGCCGCGACGCTGCAGCAGTACAACCCGCAGATCAGCGCGTCGCTCGCGGGCTGACGCCCCGGGGCGGCCGTCGCGCACCCCGCGCGGCGGCCGCCCCACCCCGCACGACCCTCACGGAAGGAGCCACGGCGTGGTGGCAGTGGCAGAACAGGCACGACCCCGGCGGTCCCGGCGGTCCCCGGCCGGCCGGGAGCCCGGCGCCTCGAGCGGCGAGCGCAGGGCCGGCTTCCTCTTCGCGGCGCCCGGCCTCGCGGTCGTCACCCTCGTCTTCGGCGTGCCGCTCGTCCTGACCCTCTGGATGTCGGTGAACGACTGGCCCCTGTTCGGGCCGACGAGCTTCAACGGCGTCGAGAACTACCGGGACATCGCGAGCAACGAGCTGTTCCGCAACGCGGTCGTCTTCACGCTCCGGTACACGGTCGTGATGACCGTGATCTACCTCGTCGTCGCGCTCGGGCTGGGCCTGCTGGTGCAGAACTCCCGGCGCGGGGTGGGCGTCTTCCGCACCGCCTTCCTGCTCCCGACGGCGGTCGGGCTCTCCTCCGCCGCGCTGCTCTTCTACTCGATCTACAACAACGAGTTCGGCCCGCTCGCGCCCCTGTTCCGGGCGATCGGCGTGGTCGACGGCGACCCGAACTTCCTCGGCACCTCGACCCACGCGTTCCTGTCGACGGTCGCGATGGTCACCTGGCGGTTCGCCGGCTTCAACATGATGATCATGCTGATCGGCCTCCAGTCG
>DAMBCY010000047.1:0-16385 GCA_032056255.1 Cellulomonas sp.
GCAGCACGTCCAGGTCGTGCTTGTCCCCCACGGCGAACGGGTAGGAGGCCAGCAGCGAGCCGAACACCGCCCCCGCCACCACGACCACCACCGGGTGCCCGGAGACCACCGCGAGGATCCCGGCCGCGCCGAGCAGCGGGAGCAGCTGGCGCCAGTACGGGGCGACGGTGAGCGCGTCCAGGCGCACCACGGCCCGCAGCCCGGTCACGCGGCGACCGCCGGGCGTGCGCCGCGGCCCAGGTGCACCACGATCTGGTCGAGGCTGGGGCGCTCCACGACCACCCCGGTGCCGAGCAGCGGGACGTCGTCCGCGGCGACCAGCGCCTCCACGCAGACGCCCGTGCGCCGGGCGCCGAGCAGGGGGACGACGCCGTGCTCGGGCAGGTCCTCGGGCCCGCCCCGGACCAGGCGGTACGCGTCCATCAGGTCCTCCTTGGTGCCGGTCCGGACCACCCGGCCCCGGTCCATCAGCGTGAGGTGGTCCGCGATCCGCTCCAGGTCCGCGGTGAGGTGCGTCGAGAACAGCACGCTGCGGCCCTCGGTCACGAGGTACTCGCCGAGGATGCCGACGAGCTCGTCCCGCGCGACCGGGTCCAGCCCGCTCGTCGGCTCGTCGAGCAGCAGCAACCGCGCGCCGTGCGAGAGCGCGACGGCGATCTGCAGCTTCATCGACATCCCGCGGGACAGCTCCTTCACCCGCGCGCGGCGGTCCAGCCCGAAGTCGCCGAGCAGCCCGGCGTACCGGTCGCCGTCCCAACGGTCGTAGAACGGCCGCAGGACGCGCTCGACGTCGCGCAGGCGCCACTCCCCGACCAGGCTGGGCCGGTCGAGGACGACGCCGACCTCCTGGCGCAGCGCGTCGGGTGCCGGCAGGGTCCGGCCCAGCACCTCGACCCGACCGGCCGTGGGGCGCAGCATGCCGAGCAGCGTGCGGATCGTCGTCGTCTTCCCGGCACCGTTCGGGCCCACCAGGCCCATCACGTACCCGGTGGGCAGCCTGAGGTGGACGTCGCGCAGCGCGAAGCCCCCGACCGGCACGGTGACGCCGGTGAGCAGCAGGGCGTCCTCGTTCACCGGCGCACCCCGTCCGCCTCGGCCAGCACGACGTCGAGCATCTCGACCAGGCCGTCCCGGTCCACGCCGGCGAGCCGGGCGGCGTCGGCCGCGGCCCCGAGCGCGTCCTCGACCCGGCGCAGCAGCTGCTCGCGGACCAGCGCGGTGTCGACGGGCAGGACGTAGGCGCCCTTCCCGGGGACCGTCGTGATGAAGCCGGCGGCCTCGAGCTCCGCGTAGGCGCGGGTGGTCGTGATCACCGAGATCCGCAGGTCGCGGGCGAGGGCCCGGACCGACGGCAGGGCGTCGCCGTCGCGCAGCTCGCCGCTGAGCACCGCGACCTCGATCTGCTCGGCCACCTGCTCGTACAGCGGCGCGTCGGCGTTGTTCGACACCACGATGCGCATCCGGGTCCTCCTCTACTGTTCATATGCAGTAAGCACAGTAGATCACGGGACGCCGGCTCGGGCGGGTTGATCGACATCAGCATCTCTGATGCTCCATGCCCCGAAGTCGTTGGACTGATGCGCAGACCGGCCCCTACCGTCGCGGCGTGCCCGACTCCCTCGCCGCCGCCCTCACCGGCCTCGCCTTCGGCCTCTCGCTCATCGTGGCCATCGGCGCCCAGAACGCGTTCGTGCTGCGCGTCGGCCTGCGCCGCACGCACGTGCTGCCGGTCGTCGCCGTGTGCGCCGGGTCGGACGCGCTGCTCATCGCCGCGGGCGTCGGCGGGCTCGGCACCCTCGTCGACCGCGCGCCGGCGGTGCTGGCGGTGGCCCGCGTCGGCGGCGCGGTGTTCCTGCTCGGTTACGCCGCCGTGGCCGCGCACCGGGCCTGGCGGCCGTCGGGCGCGCTCACCGCCGAGGCCGACGGCACGCCGGTGCCGACCCGGCTGTGGCCGGTCCTGGCCACGTGCCTCGCGCTGACCTGGCTGAACCCGCACGTGTACCTCGACACCGTGGTGCTGCTGGGCTCGGTCGCCGGGACGCACGGCGACCAGCGGTGGTGGTTCGGCGCGGGCGCGGTGCTCGGCAGCCTGCTCTGGTTCACCGGGCTCGGGTTCGGCGCGCGGCTGCTGCGGCCGCTGTTCGCCCGCCCCGGCGCGTGGCGGGTGCTCGACGCGGTGATCGCGGTCGTGATGGCGACGATCGCCGTCGCGCTGCTGCGCGGGGTCTGACGGATCGCGCGCGGGTGAGGTGCGCGCCCCCTCGCGGCAGGGCGTCGCGGCGGTCGGCGGCGCCGGCCGGCGGGTCCGGCCGTGGCACGGGAGCGGCCACGACGACCGGACGCGTTCAGGCGGCCGCGCGCCGCCGGCGCCGCAGCGCGGTGACCGCGTAGATCCCCACCACCACCGCGACCAGACCCGCGGTGGACAGCAGCTGCCCCCGGGCCGGCCCGTCCGCGAGCATCAGCACCACCAGCCCGGCCAGCGCCGCGAGCGTGGCCCACGTGAGCCACGGGTAGCCCCACATCCGCAGCGGCATCGCCTCGCCCCGCGCCCGCGCCTCCGCCTCGAGGGTCGGCCGCAGCCGCAGCTGGGCGACCGCGACGAGCACCCAGACGACCAGCAGCGCGGCGCCGACCGCGTCGAGCAGGATGCCCAGCAGCGTGTCCGGCAGGGCCCGGTTCAGCCCGACCGCGACGACGGCGAACGCCACCGACACCAGCACCGCGACCCACGGCACGCCCCGCGCCGACACGCGCCGGAGCGCCGGCGGGCCGTCCCCGCGCCCGGCCAGGGAGAACGCCATCCGGGAGGTCGCGTACACGTTCGCGTTGAACGCCGACAGCAGCGCCACGACCACCACCGCCTCCATCAGCCGCGCCGCGCCGGGCAGCCCGGCGAGGTCCAGCACCGCGACGAACGGCCCCTCCTGCAGGAGAGGCGCGTCCCACGGCAGCACGAGCACCATGACCGCCACCGAGCCGATGTAGAACAGCAGGATCCGCCACAGGATCGTGCGGGTGGCGCGGGCGACGGCGTGCCGCGGGTCCTGCGCCTCGGCGGCGGCGATGGTGACGATCTCGATCCCGCCGAACGCGAAGACGACCACCAGCAGGCCGGCCGCGACCCCGCCGGCGCCCCGGGGCGCGAACCCGCCGTGGCCGAGCAGGTTCGTCGTGCCGACCGGGTCGGTGCCGGGCAGCAGGCCGAGCACGAGCAGCACGCCGACGACCAGGAACGCCACGATCGCCCCGACCTTGATCAGCGCGAACCAGAACTCGAGCTCGCCGAACCGCCGCACGCCCGCCAGGTTCACCGCCGCGAAGAGCACGACGAACACGAGCGCGACCACCCACTGCGGCAGCCCGGGCACCCAGCCGGACACGATCCGGGCGACCCCGGTGATCTCCGCCCCGAGCACCATGATCAGCGTGAACCAGTAGACCCAGCCCAGCGTGAACCCGGCCCAGCGACCGAGGGCCTTCTCGGCGTAGACGGAGAACGACCCGCTCGCGGGCAGCGCGCTCGCCATCTCGGCCAGCATCCGCATGACGAGCACGACCAGCACCCCGGCGACGGCGTACGAGACGAGCGCGGCGGGACCGGCGGTCGCGATGCCGACGCCGCTGCCGAGGAACAGGCCGGCCCCGATGGCGGAGCCGAGCCCCATCATCGTCAGGTGCCGGGTGCGCAGGCCGTGGCCGAGCGCGGCGTCCGGTACGGCGACCTCGGCGGTGGTGGCAGCGGTGGGGCCGGCGACGGGCGGGGAGGTGCGGGGCACCGGGCTTCCGGGGTGGTCGACGACGGCGGGGTGCGCGCCACCGTACCGGGCTCAGCGCGCGTCGAGCCGCAGCACCCGGGCGGTCGGCCGGTCGGGGGCGATGTCCGGACCGATCTCCACCGCGAGCGCCCCGCCTGCCGGGTCCCAGCGCGCGGTCCACCCCTCCAGGTGCCGGGGGAAGTGCGGGGCGACCGTGACCTCGCGACCCGCGAGGTACGGGACCGGGAGCACGGCGCGCTCCCCCGCGCCGGGACGCCGCCAGACGGTCACGTACGTGGGGTCGGTCGGCGCGGAGGCCGCGGCGGGATCGGGGCGCAGGCCCGTGGCGACCCAGCCGTCCCCCCACCCGGGCAGACCGATCGGCCAGAACGGCAGCGTCCGGGCGACCGTGGTCAGGACCGTGCGGTGCGCCTCGACCGCCTCCCGGACCCGGGTGCGCTCGGCGTCGGACATCCGGTCCAGGTGCCCGGAGAGGTACATCCGGCCGAGCACCCCGTTGACCAGCGCGAGGGTGAACAGCTCGGGGTCGTCGCCGGCGCGCGGGTAGGCCCAGCTCCCGGCCTGCTCGGGCAGGATCGAGGCGGGCGCGGCGGCGACGATCGGTGCGGACAGCACCGGGTCCTGCTGGTCGGAGGTCGACTGCAGGTGCAGCCGGGCGAGCATGGCGTAGTCCATCCGCATCGCCCCGGAGGCGCAGCTCTCGATCAGCAGCGACGGGTGCCGCGCCTGCACCTCGTCGATCCAGTCGAGCAGCGCGCGGGCGTGCTCCAGCAGACCGTGCCCGGGTGCCAGCCCGTCGCGGTCGCTGCCGGGGCCGGTCATCGTGTTGCAGTCCATCTTGACGAAGCCGGCCCCGTGCTCCTGCACCAGGCGGTCCACCACCGCGGTCACGTGGGCCCGGGCCGCCGGGGAGCGCAGGTCGAGCAGGTGCCGGCCGTGCTCGACCACCCGGACGCCGGCGCGGCTGAAGAACGCGTCGTCGGGCAGCGTCGCCGCCAGCGGCGAGCGCACGCCGACCACCTCCGGCTCGAGCCACAGGCCTGCGGTCATCCCGCGCCCGGTGATCCGGGCGACGACCTCCTCGAGACCGCCGGGGAACCGTCGCTCCGCGGGCTGCCACTCGCCGACGGAGTCCCACCAGTGCCCGTCGGCGTACCAGCCGGCGTCGATGCAGAAGACGTCCGCCCCGACCTCCGCCGCGGCGTCGACCAGGGGCAGCAGCTTCGCGGTGGTGGGGTCGCCCATCAGGGTGTTCATGTAGTCGTTGAAGACGAGCGGCATCGGGGTGTCGGCCGCCCGGACCCGACGGATGCCGCGCCGGTGCACGGTGAGGGCGGCGAACGCGTCGTCGGCGCCGCCGCGCACCGCCACCACCCCGACCGGGACGCTGGTGAACGTCTCCCCCGGGTCGAGCCGCACCGACCACTGGTGCTCGGCGTCGGTGGGACCGGTCAGCAGCAGGTAGGCCGCGCGGCGGGTCTCGCCGATCTCGTGCAGCCACGGGCCGTTGTGCTCGACCTGCCAGCCGAGCGCGTACCGGGTGCTGCGGGACACGATCAGCCCCGTGGGCAGCGCCTCGCCGGTGGACCAGGAGCCGCGGTTGGTCAGCGTGTACCGGCTGCGCGGCGGGTGGTGCTGCAGCTCGCGGTCGATCCGGGCCAGGCCGACCTCGCGCAGCGGGCGGGTGCTCCACCGGCTCTCGGCCACCCAGTCGTTCGCCCCGGCGACCAGGTCCAGGTCGTCCACGCCCGTGCCGGCGTCGGTGAGCAGCGAGCCGACGGCCAGCGAGGACACCAGGTCGAGCAGCACGGGCCCCGCGCCGCCGTTGGTCACCTCCGTGCGGGCGCGCAACGAGGACGGGCCGGTGGTCTCCAGCACGCTGGTCACCCGCAGGCCGAGGCCGGGCTCGACCTGGGTCAGGCGGAGCGTCCCGCCGTCGACGACGTGCCCGGTGTACCGCAGGGCCTGGCCGAGCACGGTGTCCACGTGCCGGAACCCGCCCGGGAACCTGCCGTGGCCGACAGCCGAGAGCTCGACGAGCGGTTGGTCCGCCGGGGGCTGAGGTCGGCCACCGGCCGGCGCACCCGCGCCCGGCAGCATGGAGAGCAGCCGCACCGGCGCGTCCCGGCCCGTCGCGAACCGGAGCTCCAGGTCCCCCGACCGCCACACGAACCCGGTCGCCGGCTCGCTCACGCGGCCTCCTGCGCCCCGGGGTGCACGACCCACCGCCCGGTGCCGTGGTCGTAGCACCGCGAGCTGTCGATCCGGCTGCGGTCGAAGCCGAGCTCGGTGGCGACCACCTTGCCGAGCCGTTCCGGGTCCGGCGCCGCCAGCGCGAGCAGCTTGGTGTAGTCGTGGTGCGGGTCGAGGATCACCGCGTCCGACGGCCCGCGCTCGACCACCCGGCCGCGGTAGAGCACCAGGATCTCGTCGGAGAAGTGCCGGGCGGTGGCCAGGTCGTGCGTGATGTAGAGCACCGCCAGGTTGTCCTCCCGCTGCAGCCGTCCGAGCAGGTTGAGCACCCCCAGCCGGATCGACACGTCCAGCATGGACACCGGCTCGTCGGCGATCAGCACCTGCGCGCCGGGGGCCAGCGCGCGGGCGATGGCGACACGCTGGCGCTGCCCGCCGGACAGCTCGTGCGGCCGCCGCTGGGCGAAGGCGCTGGCCGGGGTGAGGTTGACCCGCTCCAGCATCTGCGCCACCCGCTCCCGGGTCTGCCGGCTGCCCTTCGTGCGGTGGTGCAGCAGCAGCGGGCGGGCCACGTGGTGCTCGATGGTGTGGAACGGGTTGAGCGAGGCGAACGGGTCCTGGAACACCATCTGCACGTGCCGCCGGTACACCGAGCCCATCACGGGCGTCCGGTCGTCCAGCAGCACGTTGATCTCGCCGGAGGTCGGCCGCTCCAGCTTGGTGAGCAGCTTGGCGATGGTGGACTTGCCGGACCCGGACTCCCCCACCAGCGCCACCGTCCGGCGCGGGACCAGGTCGAAGGAGACCCCGTCCACGGCGCGCAGGGTGGACCGCGTGAGGCCCTCGCGGATCGGGTAGTCCTTGGTCAGGTTCAGCACCTCGACGCTCGTCATGCGCCGGCTCCGTTCTGCTGCTGGTCGCCGTCGGGCTCGTCGAGCACGCCGGTCCGGATGAAGTCGCCGCGCTGGCCGGACAGGCTCGGGAAGGAGCCGAGCAGCCTGCGCGAGTAGGGGTGCCGCGCCCCGCGGTAGAGGTTCTCGGCGGTGTCCAGCTCGACGATCTCACCGCGCAGCATGACGGCGATCCGGTCGCTGATCTCCAGCAGCAGCGGCAGGTCGTGCGTGATGAACACGACCGCGAAGTCCAGCTCGTCGCGCAGCCGGACGATCTCGCGCAGGATGTCCCGCTGCACCACCACGTCCAGGGCGGTGGTCGGCTCGTCCATGACCATGATCTGCGGTTCGAGGAGCATCGCCATCGCGATCATCACCCGCTGCCGCATGCCGCCGGACAGCTCGTGCGGGTAGGAGGACAGCCGTCGCGGGTCGACGCCGACGCGTTCCAGCACCTCGCGCGAGCGGGCCTCGACCTGCGCGCGGTCGGTGCCGGGGCGGTGCGCGCGGACGGTGTCGGCGAGCTGCGCCCGGACCGAGGTCACCGGGTTGAGGGCGTTCATCGCCCCCTGGAACACCATGGAGAGCTTGTCCCAGCGGAACCGGCGCAGCGCCTCGGCGGACAGCCCGAGCACGTCGACGTCGGTGCCGTCCCGGTCGTGGAAGGTGACCTCGCCGGCGGTGATCCGGGCCGGCGGCTGGTGCAGCCGGTTGATCGCGTAGGCCAGCGTGGTCTTCCCGCAGCCGGACTCCCCGGCCAGGCCGAGGATCTCCCCGGCGCCGAGCTCCAGGGTGGCGTGCTTGACGGCGTGCACCGGCGGGACGACCTCGTAGACCACGTCGAGGTCGCGGACGGTGAGCACCGCGCGGCGCCCGGAGGTGGCGGCTCCGGTGCTCGGAGGACCGGGGGTCGGCTCGGCGAGGGCGCTCATGCGCGGGACTCCTTCGACGTGCCGGCCGTCGATCCCGCGGCGGCGCGCGCCGCGGACAGGGCGGCCTCCTTCTCCAGGCGGGCGATCCGGCGCACCTGCTTCTTGTGCACCCGGGCGTTCTTGAGCCGGGGGTTGATGACCTCGTCGATCGAGAAGTTGATCAGCGAGAGCCCCATGCCGAACAGCGCGATCATCAGGCCCGGCGGGACGAACCACCACCAGGCGCCCAGGGACAGCGCGAAGCCGTTCTGCGCGTAGAACAGCATGGTGCCCAGCGTCGCCGAGCTGGACGACCCGAGGCCGATGAAGGACAGGCCGGCCTCGGAGAGGATGCCCGCGATCACCGCGAACACGAACTGCGAGGCGATCACCGGCAGCAGGTTCGGCAGGATCTCCACCGCGATCACCCGCCACGCCCGCTCGCCGGACACCCGGGAGGCCGCCACGTAGTCCCGGCTGCGCACCGAGAGCGTCTGCGCGCGCAGCACCCGCGCGGAGCCGGCCCACGAGGTGATGGCCAGCACGATGCCGATGGTCCACCAGCCGCGCGCCTCGCGGGGCACGAACGCGGCGATCACGATCACCAGCGGCAGGCCCGGGATCACCAGGAACACGTTGGACAGCAGCGAGAACGCCTCGTCCGCCAACCCGCCGAGGTAGGCGCCGTAGATGCCGAAGGCCGCCGACAGGATGGTGGCGAGCACCCCGACCAGCAGGCCGATCTGCAGCGACCCGCGGGTGGCCCACGCGAGCTGGGCCAGCACGTCCTGCCCGGTCTGCGTGGTGCCGAGCACGTGCGCGGCGGACGGCCCGGTCAGGCCGATGTCGCGGATGGTGGCGGGGTCGCCCACCAGGGACGGACCGATGATCCCGAACAGGGCGATCCCCACCACCAGCAGGATGCCGACGGCCAGCCAGGGGGTCATGGTCGGCAGCATCAGCCGCCAGGAGGAGGTGCGGGCCCGCCCGTCCTCGGGACCGCCCGCCGTCTGCGCGTCGATGCGGGCGAGGCGTTCGGTCGACTCGGCGATGTCCGGCTCGGTGGCCGGCGTCAGGTTGGTCACGCGCGTCTCCTAGCCCTTGGCCCGCGTGCGGGGGTCGATGAGTCCGTACAGCAGGTCCACCAGCAGGTTCGCGCCGAGGACCGCCAGGGTGATGAAGAGGAACACGCCCTGCATCAGCGCGTAGTCGTTGTTGGTCACCGCGTTCAGCAGCCGGGAGCCGATGCCCGGGTAGGAGAAGATCTGCTCGGTGATCACCGACCCGGAGACCACGAAGCCGAGCGAGATCGCGAAGCCCGCGACGGACGGCAGCACCGCGTTGCGCGCCGCGTAGTGCAGCTGCACCCGGCGGTCGGTCAGGCCCTTGGCCCGGGCGGTGAGGATGTAGTCCTCGGACAGCGTCGAGACCATCATGTTGCGCATCCCGAGCAGCCAGCCGCCGAGCGACGCGATGACGATCGTCAGCGCCGGCAGGATGCCGTGGTAGATCGCCGAGGAGACGAACGACCAGCTCCACCCGGGGTCGAGCACCACGTCGTAGCCGCCCTGCCCGGGCAGCCACCCCCAGCTGCGCGACAGCAGGTAGACCAGGATCAGCGCCAGCCAGAAGTACGGCACGGCGGCCAGCAGCGTGGTGCCCGGGACGAGCGAGTCGAGCCACGTGCCGGGCCGCCACCCGGCCACCGTGCCGAGGCCGACGCCGATCAGGGCGGCGATGATCGTGGCGATGCCGACCAGGGCGATCGTCCACGGCATCGAGGTGGCGATCACGTCGGTGACCTTGGCCGGGTAGTACGAGACCGACACCCCGAGGTCCCCCTGGACCAGGTTGCGCAGGTACAGCCCGTACTGCTGGATCAGCGGGATCGAGTCGTCGCCCCCGAGCAGGAGCGCGTAGGCCTCGCGGGTCTCCGGGGTCACCGTGCCGCCGCGCTGCTGGAGCTTGGCGAGCAGGATGTCGACGGGGTTGCCCGGGAGCAACCGGGGGATCAGGAAGTTCAGGGTCAGCGCCGCCCAGAGGGCGACGGCGTAGAACCCCAGCTTCCGCAGGACGTATCTCACGGCGGACCTACCTCCGGGTGGACCTGCTCGGGGACGACGACATCGGTGCTACGCGCCCGTGGGCGTCAGCGCCTTGAAGATCTGCGCGGCGTCCAGCGCCGACCAGACCGCCGGGAAGGCGTACATGTCGTCCTCGGTGGGCCAGCCGGTGAACTTCTCGACGTTCCACTCGCTGGTCGTGCCGCCGGTCATCACCGGGATGTACGGCATGTCCTCGACGATCGCGTCCTGGATGGTCGCGAACAGGGCGTCACGGGCGGGGTCGTCGAAGTCAAGGGTCTGCAGGCTCTCGATCGCGGCGTCCACGGCCGGGTCGCTGAACCGGGCGAAGGCGTTGCCGGAGGACTCGCCGACCGGCGTCGCCGTGGTGAAGAAGTACTGGTACACGTAGTACGGGTCCGGCGCCGGGCCCTGCCACAGCGAGTCGATCGCGAGCTGGAAGCCGCCCTTCTGCTTCTTGTCGGTCCACTCGTTCCAGGAGGACTGGGTGGAGACGACCTCGATGCCGGCCTCCTTGGCCTGGGCGGAGATGGCGTCGATGGCGGTGATGTAGTCGGTCCAGCCGGTGACCACCTCGACGTTCAGGCTGACCCGGACCCCGTCCTTGGCGTAGATGCCGTCGGAGCCCTTCGCGTAGCCGGCGTCCTCCAGGACGGCGGCGGCACCCTCGGCGTCCGCGGAGCCGGAGGCCACGGGGTCGCTGATCGAGGACGAGATCAGGTCCTCCTGGCTGGGCACGAGAGCGAAGGTCGGCGAGATCTCGGCGGCGGTGCCCTGGAACGCCAGGTTGTTCAGCTGGTCGCGGTTGATCGCCAGGTAGAGCGCGTGCCGGACGGCCGGGTCGGTCTGCGGTCCGGTGCAGCCCTGCTCGGTGGAGGAGCAGGTGGCGAGCACCATCTGGTTCTGGTGCGCGGTCAGCGAGTCGTAGCCCGGGTAGTTCGCGGCGACGTCCTGGATGTTCGGCACCGGGCCGGTCTGCCAGTCGATGTCGCCGGCCGCCAGCGCGTCGGCGCCGGCCTGGTTGCCGGACAGCGACAACCAGCGGATCGCTCTGAGGGCGGGGGCGCCGTCCCAGTAGTCCTCGTTGGCGACCAGGGTGAACGCCTGCGGCTTGAAGTTGTCCAGCAGGTAGGCACCGGTGCCGATCGGGTTCTCGATGACGTCCTCGGTCGGGTTGACGTCCTTCCAGATGTGCTCGGGGACGAAGTACTGCCCGAGCACGTCCGGGGCCTTGACGAAGGCGGGGGCGTCGAACGTGATGGTGACGTGGGTGTCGTCCACCGCCTCGGTCACGCCGTCGAAGCCGATGTTGTTGATCGCCGGCGTGTCCTTGAGCATGTCGAGGGTGAACACCACGTCGTCCGCGGTGAACGCCTCGCCGTCCGACCAGGTCACGTCCTCGCGCAGCGTGACGGACAGCACCGTGCCGTCCTCGTTCCAGGAGTACTCGGTGCCGAGCAGCGGCACGGGGTCGGAGACCTCGGCCTTGTTGAAGAAGAACAGCGGCTCGTAGATCGTGCCGCGCCCGCCGATGTTCGACGGGGAGTACGGGTTGAAGTTGATCTGGTAGTCCCCGGCCTGGCCGGTGTAGGCGATCAGGGTCTCGGCCTCGCCGACCCCGGCGACGGTCTCGGTGGCGTCGGTCTCGGAGTCCCCTCCGCCGCTGCACGCGGCCAGCAGGAGAGCGAGGGCTGCGGTGCCGGCGACGCCGGCCCCGACCAGTCCGGATCGGCGACTGGCGCGTGCGCTGGTGCGGGTCATCAGTGGTTCCTTCCGTCGACGGTGACGAAGGTCGCGGACCGCGACTAGACCGCCTTCTTACCCGACTTAATTAAGTGCGTCAACCAACTCGTGCCAAGATGTGGTCCGTCGGACCGCACACACCGACCGCCCCCCGGGCCCCGCCACGCCGGCCGGGCGGGCGGCCGCAGAGAGGACGCACCATGGCGCAGACCGTCGCCGAGCCGACCGGCACCACCGCCGGCGCGGGCTGGCCCACCCTCGCCCAGGCCGAACGCGGCGCCCTGCGCGAGGTGCTGATCCACGGACCGATCCCCCGCACCGAGATCGCCCACCGGCTCGGCCTGTCGCGCGCCAGCCTGACCCGGGTCACCCGCACCCTGGTGGCGCAGGGCCTGATCGGCGAGGTGGGCCTGGAGATGCGCGCCCGCACCGGCCGCCCGAGCGAGCTGCTGCAGGCCCGGTCGGACACCTACCGGCTGCTCGGCGTCAAGCTCACCGCCGAGACGCTGTACGCCGTGGTCACCGACCTGACCGCACGGCCGGTCGCCACCGCCGAGGAGCCGATCGCCTCGCGCGCCTTCGCCGACGTGGTCGACCAGCTCGCCGTCCTGGTCGCCCGGCTGCGCGCCGCGCACCCCGGCCTGTGCGCCGTCGGCGTCTGCCTCGCGGGCGACCTGGTGGGCTCCGGCCCGGAGCAGGTCGTCACCGACTCGCCCTACCTCGGGTGGACGGACGTGCAGGTCAACGCGGTGCTGACCGAACGACTGCGGCTGCCGGTGACCACCGAGAACGACGTCCGGGCGCTCACCGCGGCCGAGCACTGGTTCGGCGCGGGCGCGGGCTGCCGGTCGATGGCGCTGGTCACCGTCGGCGTCGGCGTCGGATTCGGGCTGGTGGTCGACGACAGGATGATCCAGGGCGCCACCGGGCGGGCCGGCCGGCTCGACCACCTGCGGATCGACCCGTCCGGGCCGATCTGCGGGCTGGGCCACCGGGGCTGCGCCAGCGTGTACCTGACCAGCGGCTCCATCGCGCGCACCCTGGGCACGACCTACGACGAGGCGGTCGCCCTGGCCGAGCGCGGGCAGCCCGCCGCGGTGCTGGCGTTCCGCGAGGCCGGCCGCGCGCTCGGGGTCCTGATCGCGACCGTGGCCAACGCCCTCGACCCCGAGAAGATCGTGCTCACCGGCGACGGCCTGGCCGTGATGCGGATCGCGCCGGACGCCGTCTGGGCGGCGGTCGCCGAGATGCGCGACCCGCAGGACGCGGTGACCCCGCTGGACGTGCAGCCGTTCGACTTCACCGAGTGGGCGCGCGCCGGCGCGGTCACCGCGATCCGCGCCCTGGTCGAGACGACGACCTGACCCCCGCCCTTAATTGCGTCGTTTGACAAAGTCACGACCAGGCAGCAGCCTGGCGGCCACCGACGTCGAGGGAGATGCTGTGCCCGCCACCGTGCCCGCCGATCCGGCCGCCGCGCCGGGCCGGGTCGCCCCTGCCCCCCGGCCCGTGCTCGACCGGGGCGTCCTGGCCTTCGGCGGCGACTACAACCCCGAGCAGTGGAGCCCCGGGGTCTGGCGCGAGGACGTCCGGCTGATGCGCGAGGCCGGCGTCACCGTGGTCACCGTCGGCGTCTTCTCCTGGGGGCTGCTCGAGCCCCGCCAGGGCGTCTTCGACTGGGCGTGGCTGGACGAGGTGCTCGACCTGCTGCACGCGGCCGGCATCGCCGTGGACCTGGCCACCCCCACCGCGGCTCCCCCGAGCTGGCTGCTGCACGCGCACCCGGAGATCCTCCCGGTCGACGCCGACCTGCACCCGCAGCACCCGGGCGGCCGGCTCGGCTGGTGCCCGAGCAGCCCGGTCTTCCGGGAGCACGCGCTGCGGATCACCACCGCGCTCGCCGACCGGTACGGCGCGCACCCCGCCGTGCGCCTGTGGCACGTGTCCAACGAGCTCGGCGGCGGCAACGCCCGCTGCTGGTGCGACGTGTCGGCCGCCGCCTTCCGGGACTGGCTGCGCGCGCGGTACGGCACCGTCGAGGCGGTGAACGCCGCGTGGGGCACCGCCTTCTGGGGGCACCGGTTCGGCGACCTCGCCGAGATCGTGCCGCCGCGCGGGCACCGGGACGTCGGCGTGCCCGGCCTGTTCCTGGACTACGAGCGGTTCTCCTCCGACGCCCTGCTGGACCACTACCGCGCCGAGGCCGCCGTGCTCCGCGCCCGCAGCGAGGCGCCCGTGACCACCAACCTCATGGTCGGCGTCGGCCCGCACGTCGCCGACTACGCGAGCTGGGCGGGCGACGTCGACCTCGTCGCGACCGACCACTACACGCTGGTCGCCGACCCGCGCCGCGCGCAGGACCTCGCCTACGCCGGCGACCGCACCCGCGGGCTCACCGGCCGCACCGCCCCGTGGCTGCTGATGGAGCACTCCACCGGCGCCCCGAGCTGGCAGGAGCGCAACCGCGCCAAGTCCCCCGGCGAGATCCTGCGCAACGCGCTCGGCCACGTGGCCCGCGGCTCCGACGGCGCGCTGTTCTTCCAGTGGCGGGCCTCGCTCGCCGGGACCGAGCAGTTCCACTCCGCGATGCTGCCGCACGCCGGCACCCGGACCCGGGTCTGGCGGGAGGTGGTCGAGCTCGGACAGGTGCTGCGCCGGATCGGCCGGGTCGCCGGGTCGCCCGTCGAGCCGGCCCGGGTCGCGCTGCTCGCCGACGACGCGTCCGGCTGGGCGCTCGAGCAGGGGCTCAAGCCGCACCGGACGCTGCGCTACGCCCACGAGCCGCGGTTCTGGCACGGGCTGCTCTGGGACCGTCAGGTGCTGGTGGACGTGCTGCCGGCGGAGGAGGCGCTGGCCGGCGGCGGGGGCGCGGACGGCGCCGGACCGGACGCCGGCGGCGACCCGCTCGACGGCTACGACCTGCTGATCGTGCCGACCCTGTTCGTCCTGTCCCCCGAGCAGGCCGCGCGCGTCGAACGGTTCGTCGCCGCCGGCGGCACCGCCCTGATCACCTACCTGTCCGGGATCGTCGACCGCAGCAGCCGCGTCGTCCCCGGCGGCTACCCCGGCGTGCTGCGCACCGCGCCGGGCGCCCCGGCCGACTGGCTCGGCGTCTGGACCGAGGAGTTCCGCCCGCTCCAGCGCGACGAGGCGGTGCACCTGGACGACGGCAGCACGGTCACCGACTGGACCGAGGACACCGTGCTCGCCGGCGCCGAGGCGGTGCTGCGCTACGTCGACGGCGACTCCGCGGGCCGCCCGGCGGTCACCCGGCACCGGCACGGCGCGGGCACCGTCTGGTACGTCGGCGCGCGGCTCGGCGACGAGGCGGGCGCACGGGTCGTGGACCGGATCGCCACCGACCTGGACCTGCGCCCCGTGGTCGCCGCCCCGCCCGGGGTGGAGGCCGTGCGCCGGCTCACGACCGACGGGGCCGTGCTGTTCCTCATCAACCACACCGGGACGGACGCCCGGCTCGCCGTCACCGGGACCGAGCTGCTGACCGGGCAGGAGGTCGGGCCACGACTCGTGCTGCCCGCCGGCGGCTGCGCGGTGGTCGCCGAGGCGGCGGCGCCGGACGACGAGGAGACCCGATGAGCGAGACCACCCTGCACCGCCTGCGCCGCGCCGGCGTGGACCTGGTGCTCGCCGTACCCGCCACCGGGCTGCCCGAGGTGCTGCACTGGGGCGCCGACCTCGGCGACCTGGCCGACCCGGCCGACGGCACCGCGCTGCGCACCGTCCTCGCGCGGCCGGTGTCGTCCAGCGCCCTCGACCAGCCGTGGCCGCTCACCCTGCTGCCCGGGGAGCACGACGGCTGGGCGGGCCGGCCCGGGCTGGCCGGCGAGCGCGACCGCCGCGTGCTGCTGCCCCGCTGGGGCGCCACGACCGTGACCACCGGCGACGAGCTGATCGAGACCAACACCGAGGCCGACGGCCTGCGGCTGGACGTGCGGCTGCACCTGGACGCGGCGGGGGTGCTGCGGGTGCGGCACACGCTCACCGCGACCGGGACCGGGACCGTCGCGCTCGGCGCCCTGGAGATCACGCTCCCGATCGGTGACGCCGCCGGCGAGGTGCTCGACCTGGCCGGCCGCTGGACCCGGGAGCGCGTCCCGCAGCGTCGTCCGCTGCTGCAGGGCAGCCACGTCCGGGAGACCCGCCGGGGTCGCACCGGCCACGACGCGCCCACGCTGCTGATCGCCGGCACCCCCGGCTTCGGCTCCGCGCACGGCGAGCTGTGGGCCGTGCACCTCGCGTGGAGCGCCGACGCCGTGTACCGGCTGGACGCCCTCCCGGAGGCCCCCGCGGTGCTCGGTGCCGGTGCGCTGCTGCGGCCCGGCGAGGTCGGGCTGGCCCCCGGTGAGAGCCTGACCACCCCGGACGCCGTCTTCGTGTGGTCGGACTCCGGCCTGGACGGGATCGGCGACCGGCTGCACGCCTCGCTGCGCGCCCGGCCCGGCCACCCGCGCGCGCCCCGGCCGGTCACCCTGAACACCTGGGAGGCCGTCTACTTCACGCACGACCTGGAGGCGCTGGTCGACCTGGCCCGCACCGCCGCGGACCTCGGCGTCGAGCGGTTCGTGCTGGACGACGGCTGGTTCCACGCCCGGCGCAGCGACCGCAGCGGGCTCGGTGACTGGTGGGTCGACCCCGCGGTCTGGCCGGACGGGCTGGCCCCGCTGGCCACCGCCGTGCACGACCTCGGCATGCAGCTCGGGCTGTGGGTCGAGCCGGAGATGGTCAACCTGGACTCCGACCTGGCCCGCGCGCACCCCGGCT
>DAMBCY010000048.1:0-1593 GCA_032056255.1 Cellulomonas sp.
GGCGTCGGCGAGGGCGCGGGTGGCGGCGCCGATCGAGTCCTCGTCGGGG
The DNA here is from genome assembly GCA_032056255.1 of Cellulomonas sp. GTDB lineage: Bacteria > Actinomycetota > Actinomycetes > Actinomycetales > Cellulomonadaceae > Cellulomonas. The sequence goes on from DAMBCY010000048.1 coordinate 50, forward strand.
TCGTGGTGTCCGGTCGGGTCCTGGCGCGCCATGCCCGCGATCATACGCGTGCCGGTACCGACCGGTATGCGAGCACCGTCCCCCAGATCACGGCATACATACCGTCTGGTATCTCCGTGCCGGCATCTGCTACCTTCCGGGATGTACCGATCGGTTTGGGAGTCGAGGAGGAGCACATGGGCACCGACGGGGTGCTGAGCGTCCGGGGGCTGCGGAAGAGGTACCGCGGCCGGTCCGGGGTGCAGGCGAACGACGGCATCGACCTGGACGTCGCGGCGGGGCAGGTGGTCGGGCTGCTCGGCCACAACGGGGCCGGCAAGACCACGCTGGTCAACCAGGTGGTCGGGCTGGTCCGGCCGGACGCCGGGACGATCCGGCTGGACGGCGTCGACGCCGTCGCCCGGCCCGACGAGGCACGCCGCCGCACCAGCATCCAGGCGCAGGCCAACGTCCCCATCACCGGCCTCACGCCCCGCCGGGCCGTCGAGCTGGTCGGCCGGATCCGCGGCGCGGAGCGCACCGCCGTCCGGGCGCGGGCCACCGGGCTGCTCGAGTCCCTCGACCTCGGCCCGTGGGCCGACACCCCCGCGGAGAAGGTGTCCGGCGGCATCGCCCGGCTCACCGCCTTCGCGATGACCGTGGTCGTCCCGGGCCGCCTGGTCGTGCTGGACGAGCCGACCAACGACGTCGACCCGGTGCGCCGCCGGCTGCTCTGGCGGCAGATCCGGGCCCTGGCGGACGAGGGCCGCGGCGTGCTGCTCGTGACGCACAACGTGCGCGAGGCCGAGCGCGTCGTGGACCGGCTGGTGGTCCTGGACCGCGGCGTGGTGCTGGCCGACGACACCACCGCCGGGCTCACCGCGCACCTGCAGGGGGTGCTGACCGTGGAGGCGGACACCGCGCCCGGCGCGGCTGCCGCGGCCTGGCATCCCGCGGTGCGCCCCGTCGCCGCCGCGCGCGGCCGGCAGACCGGCACCGTGCGGGCCGATGACGCCGCCGAGGTCGTGCGCTGGGCGCAGGCCGAGGTCGCCGCGGGCCGGCTGGAGCGGTACGCGCTGACGCCCGCCTCGCTGGAGGACGTGTACGTGGACCTGGTCGGCGACGAGCACGTCGAGACCGTCGGGGCTGCCGCCGGGGCGGGTGAGGCCGCGTGACCGCCGTCGAGCAGACCCTGCTGCTGGCGCAGTGGCAGTTCCGCCGCCAGTCCACCTACCTGCCGCTGATGGTCGTCGTGCAGGTCTTCATGGCCGTCGCCACCGTGATCGGCTACGGCCTGCTGGTCGGCGACCCCGACCCGACCACCGCGCTCTACCTGGCCACCGGCGCGCCGACCGTCACGCTCATCACCGTCGGTCTCGTGATGACCCCGCAGATGCAGTCGCAGGCCCGCACCGAGGGCAGCCTCGACTGGATGCGCACGCTGCCGGTCTCCCGGACGCTGTTCCTGGTCAGCGACCTGCTGGTCTGGACGCTGCTGGCGCTGCCCGGCATGGTGCTGGGCGTGGTCGCGGGCGTGCTGCGCTTCGACATCGACCTGTCGGTCG
>DAMBCY010000048.1:1603-16120 GCA_032056255.1 Cellulomonas sp.
GGGTGCGCTGCTGGTGTCGCTCACCGCCGCCGCCGTCGGCTACGCGATGGCCTCCCTGCTCCCGCCCGCGCTGGCCATGCTGATGACGCAGGCGCTGGTGTTCGTCGTGCTGCTGTTCTCCCCCGTGTCCTACCCCGCCGAGCGGATGCCCGGCTGGCTGCAGGGTGCGCACGAGTGGCTGCCGATCCAGCCGATGGCGCAGCTGGTCCGCGCCGGCCTGGCGAGCGACACGTTCGCGCTGCCGACCCGGTCGCTGGTGGTGCTGGTCGTCTGGTGCGCGGCCTCGGTCGCGGGCGCGATCTGGTCCCTGCGCCGCCGCGCGTGACCGGCGGGGCGACCGATCAGGCCGTGCCCTCCGGCACCCGCAGCGGCCGGGTGAGGGGGACGCCGGGCCGGTACGCGAGGTGCGTCGGGGACGGGGCGTCCAGCTCGATCAGGTCGGCCCGGGCCCCCGTCCGCACGACCCCGACGTCGGTGCGCCGCAGGGCCGCCGCCCCGCCGGCGGTGGCGGACCAGACCGCCTCCTGCGGGGTCATGCCGAGCTCGCGGACCGCGAGCGCGATGACGAACGGCATGGAGCTCGAGTAGCAGGTGCCGGGGTTGCAGTCCGTCGCCAGCGCCACGGTGACCCCGGCGTCGAGCAGGCGCCGCGCGTCGGGGTAGGGCGAGCGGGTGGAGAACTCGACCGCGGGCAGCAGCGTGGCGACGGTCGACGAGCCCGCGAGCGCCGCCACGTCCCGGTCGTCCAGGAACGTGCAGTGGTCGACGCTCGCCGCCCCGACCTCCACCGCCAGGCGGACCCCGGGACCGGGACCGAGCTGGTTGCCGTGCACGCGCGGCTCCAGCCCGGCGCGGATCCCCGCCCGCAGCACCTCCCGGGACTCGTCCTCGTCGAACGCGGCCGGCGCCGCGGGCTCGCAGAACACGTCCACCCACCGGGCGTGCGGCGCGCAGGCCGCGAGCATCGGGCCGGTCACGAGGTCCAGGTAGGCGCGCCGGTCGCCCCGGAGCTCCTCCGGCACGGTGTGCGCGCCGAGGAAGGTGGTCTCGGGCGTCAGCTCCCGCGCCAGGCGCAGCGTGCGCTCCTCGGTCGCGACGTCCTGGCCGTAGCCGCTCTTGATCTCGACCGTCGTGGTGCCCTGCGCACGCATCTCGCCGACCAGCCGCGTCGCGGCGGCGCGCAGCGCGTCGTCGGTCGCGGCACGGGTGGCGGCGACCGTCGTCGCGATGCCGCCGCCGTCGTAGCGCTCGCCGCGCATCCGGGCGGCGAACTCCGCGGCCCGGTCGCCGGCGAACACCGCGTGCGAGTGCGAGTCGACGAAGCCGGGCAGCACGCACCGGCCCCGCACGTCGCGCCGCAGGTCCGCCGCCGGGGCCCGCGAGGCCGGCCCGACCCAGGCGATGCGCCCGTCCTGGACCACCGCGGCCGCGGCGGGCACGATCCCCAGGCCCGGTCCGTGCTCCGGGTCGTTGGTGACGAGCTCCCCGATGCCGGTCACCAGGAGCGCGGAGCCGGTCATCGGTGCCCCTCCCGCCCGGTGCCGCCCGTCGGGGCGCCGGTCCGTCCCGCGTCGTCGACGAGGGTCCAGACCTCCTCGATCCTCGCACGCAGCAGCGCCGCGACGTCCCCCGCCACGTGCTCGCCGCCGCGCGCCACGGTCAGCCCGTCCCGCACCACGGTGCGCACGTCGGCGGCCCCCGCGACGAGCACGAGCTGCGCGGGGTCCGCCCCCGCGGTCGCGGTGCCGTCGGTCGCGACCTCGACCAGGTCGGCGCGCGCACCGGCCTCGATCCGGCCGGCGTCGTCCCAGCCCAGCGCGCGGTGGCCGTGCACCGTGACGACGTCGACCAGCTGCCCGGGCCGCAGCACCCCGCGCCGGCCGGTGGCCAGCCGCGCGTGCTCCTCGACCCCGCGCGCCTCGGCGAGCAGGTCGGTCAGGACGTGCTGGTCCGACCCCACGCACAGCGGGCTGCCCGCCGCGAGCAGCCCGGCCACCGGCGCGAGCCCGTCCGCGAGGTCCCGCTCCGTCGACGGGCACACGCAGACGCCGGTACCGGACGCCCCGAGCAGCGCGACGTCGTCGGCGTCCAGGTGCACGCCGTGCACCGCCGTGGTGCGCGGGCCGAGCGCGCCCGCCTCGTGCAGCAGGCGGGCCGGGCTCCCGCCCAGCCCGGCGCGGGCGGCGTCGTCCTCGCCCGGCTGCTCCGACAGGTGCACGTGCAGCGGCACCTCGCGCTCCTGCGCCCACCGCGCGACGACCCGGACGGCGACCGGGTCGACGGCCCGCACGGAGTGCACGGCGGCGCCGACCCGGGCGTCGTCGGCACCGGCCCACGCGGCGCGCAGGTCCTCGACGCGTGCCCGCCAGGCCCCGGCGTCGCCGTCGCCGAACCGCCGCCGGTGGGGGCCGAGCGGCTCGTACCCCCCGGGTCCGAGCCCTCCGTGCAGGTAGCAGGCGTCGAGGAGCGTGAGCCGGACCCCTGCCCGCGCCGCCGCCCGGCGGAGCGCCTCCGCCATGGCGTGAGGGTCCGGGTACGGCCGCCCGTCGGGCTGGTGGTGCACGTAGTGGAACTCGCCCACCGAGGTCACGCCCGCGAGCGACATCTCGGCGTAGGCGGCGGTGGCGAGCCGCTCGTACACCTCGGGCGTCAGCACGCCCGCCACCGCGTACATCCGGTCGCGCCACGTCCAGAACGAGCCGCCGTCGCCGTGCGTCCGCCCGCGCAGCGCGCGGTGGAACGCGTGGGAGTGGGCGTTCGCCAGCCCGGGCAGGGTGACACCGGGCAGGACGGTGTCCCCCCGGCGCGGCGAGGTGCCCGGCAGCACGGCACGGAACCGGCCCTCCCCCACGTCCAGCCGCACGCCCTCGGCCAGGCCACCGGGGAGCCACGCCCGCTCGCACCAGAACGCGCTCACGACCCCTCCCGGCCGGTGCCGGGCGTGCCCGCGGTCAGCTCGGTCAGCACCGCCGCGAGCGCCAGCACGCCGGCGTCGCAGTCGGCGTCCTCCGCGTGCTCGGCCGGGGTGTGGGACGCGCCCGTGGGGTTGCGGACGAACAGCATCGCGGTCGGCACCCCGGCCCCGGTGAGGATGCCGGCGTCGTGCCCCGCCCCGGTCCCGATGACGGGGGCGGGTGCCCCGGACCCCGGCCGGCCGACGACCTGCGCGAGCCGGGCGGCGAGCACCGGGTCGAACACCGTGGCCGGGGTCCAGGACTCCTCGACCGGGCCGTACCCCGCCAGCGCCGCCAGCACCGCCCGGACCGGCGCCTCGTCGGCGGCCCGGGAGTCGATCCAGGCCCGGACCCGCGAGGGGATCGCGTTGACCCCGTTCGGCTCGACGGCGATCTTGCCGACCGTGGCCAGCGCGCCCGCCCGCTCGGCGGCGGCCCGGACGTCGAGCACGAGCCGGCCGAGGTCGAGCACCGGGTCGTGCCGGTGCGCCAGGGGCGTCGTGCCGGCGTGGTTCGCCTCGCCGTGCAGGTCGACCCGCCAGCGGCCGTGCGGCCAGATCGCGGCACCGACCGCGACGGGCGCCGCCTCCGCCCCGGTGAGGTCCGCGAGGTACCGGCCCTGCTCGACGTGCAGCTCCACGAAGGTCCCGACCCGGCCCAGGGCCTCCTCGTCCCGCCCGTACCGTCCGGCCTCGACGCCGGAGCGCCCCAGCACGTCGGCGAGGGTGTCCCCCTCGCCGTCCCGCAGCCCCAGCAGCCGGTCGGGGGCGACGGTGCCCGTGACCGCGCGCGAGCCGAGGCACGCGAGCCCGAACCGCGCGCCCTCCTCGTCGGAGAAGCTCACCACCCCCACCGGCCGCGTCGGCCGCACGCCGCGCTCGCGCAGCAGGTCGACGGCGCAGAACGCGCTCGCCACCCCGAGCGGGCCGTCGAACGCGCCCCCGCCCGGCACCGAGTCGAGGTGGCTCCCCGTGACGACGCCGGGCCCGTCGGCGTCCGGGTCGCCCCACCACGCCCACTGGTTGCCGGCGCGGTCGACCACCACGTCCAGACCGCGACGCCCGGCCTCCTGCGCGAACCAGGACCGCAGCTCCCGGTCGTGCCCGGTCCAGGCGAACCGCTCGTAGCCGCCGGCCGGGGCCCGCCCGACGTCGGCGATGCCGGCGAGCAGCCCCGCGACCGCGCTCACGCGCCGGCCTCCGACGCACGCCCCGCGACACCCGGCCCCGTCGCCATCGGGCGCACCAGACCGCCGCGCTCGGCGGCGGCCACCGCGTCCGGGTAGCCGGCCTCGGCGTGCCGGATGACGCCCGTGGCCGGGTCGTTGCCGAGCACCCGCTCGAGCTTGCGCGCGGCGAGGTCGGTGCCGTCCGCCACCGTGACCTGCCCGGCGTGGATCGAGCGGCCCATGCCGACGCCGCCGCCGTGGTGCACGGACACCCAGGTCGCGCCCGAGGCCGTGTTGACAAGCGCGTTGAGCAGCGGCCAGTCGGCGATCGCGTCCGACCCGTCGGCCATCGCCTCGGTCTCCCGGTAGGGCGAGGCGACGGACCCGGAGTCGAGGTGGTCGCGCCCGATGACGACAGGAGCGCTGATCTCCCCGGCGGCCACGAGCTCGTTGAACCGCAGCCCGGCGCGGTCGCGCTCGCCGTGGCCCAGCCAGCAGATGCGGGCCGGCAGCCCCTGGTACGCGACGCGGTCCTGCGCGGCGCGGATCCACCGCGCCAGGTGCTCGTCCCCGGGGAACAGGTCGAGCACCGCGCGGTCCGTGACGGCGATGTCGCGCGGGTCGCCGGACAGCGCCGCCCAGCGGAACGGCCCCTTGCCCTGCGCGAACAGCGGACGGATGTACGCGGGGACGAATCCCGGGAAGTCGAAGGCCCGGCCGTAGCCGCCGCGCCGGGCCTCGTCCCGGATCGAGTTGCCGTAGTCGAAGACCTCGGCACCGGCGTCCAGGAACCCGACCATCGCCTCGACGTGCCGGGCCATCGACTCGCGGGCCCGGTCGGTGAGCTCCTCGGGTCGCGCGGCGGCCAGGTCCGCCCACTGGTCGACCTCGACGCCGAGCGGGAGGTAGGACAGCGGGTCGTGCGCCGAGGTCTGGTCGGTGACCACGTCCACCTCGACGCCCCGGCGCAGCAGCTCGGGGAGCACCGCCGCGCTGTTGCCGGTGAGCCCGACGGACAGCGGCCGGGCGGCCGCCTTCGCCTCCTCCACCCGGCGCAGCGCGTCGTCCAGGCCGTCGGCGACGACGTCGAGGTACCGCTCGCGCACCCGGCGCTCGAGGCGGGACCGGTCCACGTCGACCACGAGGCAGACCCCGCCGTTCAGGGTGACCGCGAGCGGCTGCGCCCCGCCCATCCCCCCGCACCCGCCGGTGACCGTGAGCGTGCCGGCCAGGGTGCCGCCGAACCGCTCGGCGGCCACCGCCGCGAGCGTCTCGTACGTGCCCTGCAGGATGCCCTGGGCGCCGATGTAGATCCACGACCCCGCCGTCATCTGGCCGTACATCGTCAGGCCGAGCTGCTCCAGGCGCCGGAACTCGGGCCAGGTCGGCCAGTCCCCCACCAGGTTGGAGTTCGCGATCAGCACCCGCGGCGCCCACTCGTGGGTCCGGAGCACGCCGACCGGACGACCGGACTGCACGAGCAGGGTCTCGTCCTCGGCCAGGTCCGTCAGGCTGCGGACGATCGCGTGGTAGCTCGGCCAGTCGCGTGCCGCCCGGCCCGTGCCGCCGTAGACGACCAGGTCCTCCGGCCGCTCGGCGACCTCCGGGTCCAGGTTGTTCATCAGCATCCGCAGCGGGGCCTCCGTCTGCCAGCTGCGCGCGGTGAGCGTGGTGCCGCGCGGGGCGCGGACGGTGACGGGGGTTCCTCGGTCGTAGCCGGTCATCGGTCTCTCCTCGCGGGGTGGGTCGCTCGTCGGGTGCGGGGCGGGTGGCGTGGCGCGGGCCTAGGCGAGGTCACCGACCGCGCCGGCCGCCGCGGCGACGACCGACCCGTCGGCGACCAGCCGGACGACCGCCTCGATCTCGGGCGCGAGGTACCGGTCGGGGCCTGGCCCCTCGACGTGCGCGCGCACGAGGTTGCGCACGGCACCGGTCCCGGCCGCCGGGACGAGGGCCGGGTCGGCCGTCGTGCGCAGGTCGAGCGCCCGGGCCGCGGTCAGCACCTCCACCGCCAGGACCCGGGTGAGCCCGTCGACCGCGCGCCGCAGCTTGCGCGCGGCGGCCCAGCCCATCGAGACGTGGTCCTCCTGCATCGCGGACGACGGGATGGAGTCGACGCTGGCGGGCACCGCGAGCCGCTTGAGCTCGGACACGATCCCGGCGGCCGTGTACTGGGCGATCATGTGGCCCGAGTCGACCCCGGGGTCGTCGGCGAGGAACGGCGGCAGCCCGTCGCTGCGCGCGACGTCGAGGAACCGGTCCGTGCGCCGCTCGCTGATGCTCGCGAGGTCCGCGACGGCGATCGCCAGGAAGTCCAGGACGTACGCCACCGGGGCACCGTGGAAGTTGCCGTTGGACTCCACGCGGCCGTCGGCGGTGACGACCGGGTTGTCGATCGCCGAGGCCAGCTCGCGCGCCGCGACCGTCGCGGCGTGCTCGACGGTGTCGCGCGCGGCCCCGTGCACCTGGGGGGCGCAGCGCAGCGAGTACGCGTCCTGGACGCGGGTGCAGGACGGGGTGCCGTCGGGCTCCAGGGCGCGGTGGCTGGCCATGACGGGCGACCCGGCGAGCAGCCGGCGCAGGTTCGCGGCCGACGCGGCCTGCCCGGGGTGCGGGCGCAGCGCGACGAGGTCGGCCGCGAACGGCGCGTCCGAGCCGAGCAGCGCCTCGACGCTCAGGGCGGCGGCGACGTCCGCGGTCGCCAGCAGCCGGCGCAGGTCCGCCAGGGCCAGGCAGAGCTGGCCGAGCATGCCGTCGGTGCCGTTGATGAGCGCCAGCCCCTCCTTCTCCCGCAGCTCCAGCGGCGTGAGGCCCGCGGCGGCGAGCGCGGGACCGGCCGGCACGACCGTGCCCGAGGCGTCCCGCACGTGCCCCTCGCCGATCGCGGCGAGCGCGACGTGCGCGAGCGGCGCGAGGTCGCCCGAGCAGCCGAGCGAGCCGTACTCGTGCACGACCGGCGTCAGCCGGGCGTCGAGCATCCCCGCGTAGACCTGGGCGGTGACGGGCCGGGCGCCGGTGCGGCCGGTCGCGAGGGTCGCGAGCCGCAGGAGCTGCAACGCCCGCACCACCTCGGTCTCGACCTCGGGGCCGGACCCCGCCGCGTGGGAGCGGACCAGCCCGAGCTGCAGGCGGGTGCGCAGCTCCACGGGGATGTGCCGCCGCGCGAGGGCCCCGAACCCGGTGGACACGCCGTAGTGCGGCACGGCGTCCGACGCCAGGGCGTCCACGACCGCGCGGCTCGCGCCCATCGCGGCGAGCACGGCGCCGGACACGACGACCGGGGCGCCGTGCCGCGCGACCGCGACCACCTGGTCGACGGTGAGCGGCGTGCCGTCGAGGACGACGGCCGGCGGCCGGGCGTCCGCCGTGGTCGGGTCGGGCGGGTCACCCGCGGAGGCACGAAGCAGCGTCATGCCCTCATCGCACACCCCCGCGTCCCCGGTGGGGAGCGGCCCCGGGACGATATCGTCTGGGATACCAGACGGTTCATCCGCGATTCACGCGGCACCCCGACGACCAGGAGGACCCGTGGCCGGCAGCAGCGACGTGCCCGCGGCACGGGCGACCGCGCGGCTGCTCGCGCACCTCGCGGCGCACCCCGGCCCGGTGCCCGCCTCGACCATCGCGACGAGCCTCGGGCTGCCGCGCTCGACGGTCTACCACCTGCTCTCCGTGCTCGCCGACGAGGGGTTCGTCACCCACTTCGCGGAGGAGCGCCGCTACGGGCTGGGCGTCGCCACGCTCGGCCTGGGCACCGCGTACACCCGGCAGGCCCCCATGACCCGGCTGGCCCGGCCGGTGGTGTCCCGGCTCGTCGAGGCCACCGGGGAGAACGGGCACCTGGCGCTGCTCAACGGCCGCGAGGTGCTGTACCTCGTCGAGCAGCGCGCCCCGGGACGCCCGCCGCTCGTCACCGACGTCGACGTCCGGCTGCCGGCCCAGCTCACCGCCTCGGGACGGGCGGTGCTGGCCCGGCTGCCCGCCGCGCAGGTGCGTGCGGTCTACCCGACGGCCGGGTCCTTCACCGACCGCACCGGCACCGGTCCGCGGACCCTGTCCGAGCTGCGCGCGGTGCTGCGGGAGGTCCGCCGGCGCGGCTGGGCCACCGAGGACGGCGAGGTCACCGAGGGGTTCGCGTCGGTCGCGGACGTGGTGGTCGACCACTCGGGCCGGCCCGTCGCTGGGCTCGCGCTGACGTTCCGCTCCGCGCACCACGACGAGGCGGCGCGCGAGCGGCTCGCCGCGGAGGTGGCACGGTCGGCCGCGGCGGTCAGCGCCCGGCTCGGCGCCCGGGCCCGCTGACCTCCGGCGCGTCCGGCGCGCCCCGCGGTCAGGCGCCGTGCGTCGCGCGGGCGGCCTCGACCAGGCGCTGCGTGTAGGGGTGCACCGGACGGCGCAGCACCTCGCTGCTCCCGCCCTGCTCCACGACCTCCCCGCGGAACAGCACCGCCGTGCGGGCCGCGACCGTCTCGGCGAGCGCCAGGTCGTGCGTGATGAACAGCATCGACAGCCCGCGTTCCCGCTGCAGCTCCTGCAGCAGGTCCACGATCTCCGCCTGGACCGACACGTCCAGGGAGGAGGTGACCTCGTCGCACACGAGCACCCGGGGCCCGACCACGAGGGCCCGGGCCAGCGCCACCCGCTGGCACTGGCCGCCGGACAGCTCGTGCGGCAGGGCGCGCATGTGGTCCTCGCGCAGCCCGACCCGGTCGAACAGCGCACGCGCCGCGTCCCAGGCCGCCCGCGAGGACGCGCCGGTGAGCGAGGTCGCGGCCAGCGCGACCGACTCACCGGTGCTGCGGCGCGGGTTGAGCGAGGCGAACGGGTTCTGGAACACGTACTGCACGGCGCGGCGGAGCCCGGCCGGCCGGTGCGCCACGGCGCGCGGCACGACCGCGTCGTCCACCAGGACGTCCCCGTCGTACGCGGTGTGGAAGCCGGCGACGCACCGGGCCAGCGTCGTCTTGCCGCTGCCCGACTCCCCCACGACGGCGAGGCACTCCCCCGCCGGGACCCGCAGGCTCACGGAACGGGTCACCGTGGTCGCGTCGTAGCGCGCGCTCACCGCGGCGAGCTCGAGCGCGTACGGCGGCCGGTCGTTCCCGGGGACCCGGTCGGTGCCGCCGGGCAGCGCGGCGAGCAGCGCCCGCGAGTACGGGTGGGTCGCGTCGCGGGCGAACCGCGCCGCGGGGAGGTCCTCGACGACCTCGCCGGACCGCATGACGACCAGCCGGTCGGCGAACCCCAGCAGAAGCCGCAGGTCGTGCGAGACGAACACGACCGAGGCCCCGGTCCGGACGCTGAGGTCGCGCACGAGCGCGACCACGGCCTGGGTCGTGGAGACGTCGAGCCCCGTCGTCGGCTCGTCCATGACGACCACTCGCGGCTCCAGCGCGAAGGCGATCGCGATCGCGACGCGCTGCTTCTGCCCGCCCGAGAGCTCGTGCGGGTACCGGCGCAGCAGCTCCGGCGTGGCCGGGAGGCCGACGGCGGCGAACAGGGCCGCGGCCCGGCGCCTGCGCTCGTCGGCCGCGACGCCGTGGGCGCGCAGCACCTCGGCGAACGCGTCACCGACCCGCATCGACGGGTTGAGGGCGGAGGACGGGTCCTGCGGGACCGAGGCCACCACCCGGCCGCGCACCGCGCGCAGGCCGGCGGTCCGCACGCCCGAGACCCGGGTGCCGGCCACCTCCACGGTCCCGGCGGCGAGGCGCAGGCCCGGGGCGACGTGGCCGAGCAGCGCCAGGCCCAGGGTCGACTTCCCCGACCCGGTCTCGCCCGCGAGGCCGAGCACCTGGCCCGTCGGCACGAGCAGGTCGACACCGGGCAGGACGGGCTCCCCGGTCGCCGCCACCTCGACGCGCAGGCCCGTGACGCGGACCCCGGCCTGCTGGTCGACGACGGCGGTCACCGGGCCGACCTCGCGGACAGCGCGCGGCTGATGCCGTCGCGCACGAGGTTCATCCCGATCAGCAGCACCGCGATGGCGAGCACCGGGGCCAGCGCGGCCAGCGGCTGCACGGCGAGGCCGCCCTTGTTCTCCTCGATCATCCGGCCCCACTCGAGCCCCGACGAGCCGAACCCCAGGAAGTTCAGCGAGGCGAGCAGCACGAAGGACGCGGCGAGCCGGATCCCGAGCTCGACGAGCAGCACGGGCAGCACGTTCGGCAGGACCTCGCGCACCGCGACCTGCCGGCGGCCCAGCCCGATCCCGGTGGCCGCGAGCACGTAGTCCTGGCTCGCGACCGCGAGCGTCGCGGCCCGGGCGACCCGCGCCGTGTGGGCCACGTGCGCCAGCGCCACCACGGCGACCAGCACGACGGGCGTCGCCCCGAAGCGGGTGATGACCAGCAGCGAGACCAGGATCTGCGGGATGACGATGAAGGTGTCGTTCACGGACAGCACCGCCTCCGCGACCCGGCGCGGCAGCAGGGCGAGCGCGATCCCGAGCGCGGCACCGAGACCGACGCCGAGGACCGTCGCGGTCAGCCCCTCGAGCACGAAGACGTCCCCGCCGTGCAGCAGCCGGGTCCACACGTCGCGGCCGAGCACGTCGGCGCCGAGCGGCAGGCCCGCACCCGGCGGCGCGTACACGGCGGCGGCGAACGCGTCGGGGTCCCCGGGTGCGAGCACCGGGCCGAGGAACGCGAGCCCGAGCACCACCACGACGGCGACCGCCCCCGCGAGGGCGCGCGGGTCCCGGCGGAGGCGTGCACCCACCGTGCCGCGCCGGTGGTCGTGCACCGGCGTGCCCGGTGCGCCCGTGGTCCCGGGCGCAGGCGGGGCCCCGGGCGCGGGCAGCACGGTGCCGGCGCCGCCGGTGGGATCGGTGACGGTCATCGCAGGCTCCCTCGGGTCCGGGGTGAGAGCAGGGCGCCGAGCAGGTCGACGACGAGGTAGACGAGCAACGACACCGTCGCGACCACCATGACGACGCCCTGGACGACGGTGACGTCCCGGGCGGCGACGGCGTTGACGAGCGCGCTGCCGAGGCCGGGGTAGGCGAACACGACCTCGACGGCGACGGTCCCGCCGACGAGGTAGGTGAGCGTCATCGCCGCGACCTGCAGGCTGGGACCGAGGGCGTTGCGCAGCGCGTGCCGCAGCACGACGCGCCCCTCGGGGACCCCGGACAGCCGGGCCCAGCGCACGTGGTCGGAGGTGAGCTCGTCGCGCATCGCGGTCTTGACCGACTCGACCAGGTAGGGCGCCGCGGTGACGACGAGCGTGAGGACGGGCAGCACCAGCAGGCGCGGGTCGTCCCAGACGTGCGCCCCGCCGGCCACCACGGACGTCGGGGGCAGCACGGGCAGCACCGTGGTGGCCAGGAGCAGGACCAGCAGGACGCCGACCACGAACTCGGGCAGCGCGAGCACCACGGTCACGGCCCCCGACACCAGGTGGTCGACCACCCCGCCGGGGCGCCGTGCGGCCAGCGTCCCCAGCGCGAGGGCCGCCGGGAGCAGGATCACCGCGGTGACCGCGACGAGCACCGCGGTCGCGGCGGCCCGGGACGCGATGAGCCCGGCGACCGGGGTCCCGGACGTCAGCGAGGTCCCGAGGTCCCCCCGGAGCAGCCCGCCCAGCCAGTGCAGGTACTGCTGCGCGAGCGGCCGGTCGAGCCCGAGCTCGCCCCGCAGCCGCGCGACCTGCTCGGCCGTGGCGGACTGCCCCAGGATCTGCCGGACGACGTCCCCGGGGAGCGCCTGGGTCAGGAAGAAGACGACGAGCGAGACCACGAGCAGCATCACGACCGCGCTGCCCGCGCGGCGCAGCACCATCCGCGCCACCGGCCGGTCGCGGCGCGGGCGCGGTGTGCGCTGCACCCGGACGGTCCCGCCCGTCGTCCTCTCCTGGGTCATCGGTGCTCCTCGTCCTCAGCGGTCCTCAGCGGTCGGCAGCGGTCGGCAGCGGTCGGCATCGGGTCGTCAGGAGGTGAAGCCGAGCGTGGCGAAGTGGTAGCCGTTGCCGCCGTCGGTGTTCGGGTACGTCGAGTACCCGGTCACCGTCGCCGCGTAGGCGCTGATCGAGTCGAGGAACACCGCGACGACGTACGCCCCGCGCTCGTGCTCGATCGCCTGCATCTGGTGCACCAGGTCCGCGCGCTCGGCGTCGTCCACCGTCTGGATCGCCTGGTCGTACAGCGCGTCGTACTCGTCGTCCTGCCACTTCGTGGCGTTGTAGGGCGCGTCGTCGACGATCGTGAAGGCCGCCTGGTCGAAGATCCCCAGGAAGCCCCAGTACGACAGGGACAGCGGGTAGGTGCCGTAGGCGTCGCCGTAGTACGTGGCGGAGTCCACGGAGTTGAACGTGATGTCGAAGCCGGCCGCCGCGGCCTGCTGCACGAACACCTCGTTGAGGCGGTCCGCGTACGACGTCAGGGGTGCGGCCGTCAGCTCGACGGCCACCGGGAGCGGGTAGCCGGCGTCCTCGAGCAGGGCCTTCGCGGCCTCCGGGTCGGCCTCGCGCTGCTCCAGGTCGTGGTCGTACATGGCGTCGAACGGCGAGAACACGTCGTTGCCGACCATCCCGTAGCCGCCCATCGCCTGGTCGACGAGCTGCTGCCGGTCGACGGCGAGGCGCAGCGCCTGACGCACCACCGGGTCGTCGAACGGCTCCTGCTCGACGTTCATCTGCCAGGTGAGGGTGCCCGAGGTGGCGTAGGAGTCGACCACGAACCCGTCTCCCCCGGCCTCCACCACCGGCACCAGGCTCGGGTCGATGTTCGACGCCATGTCGATCTGACCGCCGACGAGGGCGTTCACCTGGGCGGACGCGTCGTCGAAGCTGACGATCTCCAGGGCGTCGACGAACGGCCCGTCGCCCCAGTAGTCCTCGTTCGCGGTGAACGTCACCGAGGCCCCCGGCTCGTAGTCGTCGAGCACGAACGGCCCGGACCCGACCGGTGCCGCGGGGTCGAAGCCCTCGGGCACGATGCTCACGGTCGGCGAGGTCAGCGCCTCCGGGAACAGCACCGTCGGCTCGGTGAGCGTGAAGGTCAGGGTCCGGTCGTCGACCACCGTGATGGCGTCCGGGTCGACGTACGGCAGCGACGCGGACGGCGGCAGCTCCTCGTCGAAGATCCGGGTGAACGTGGCCAGCACGTCCTGCGCCGTGACGGGCGAGCCGTCGGAGAACACGGCGCCGTCGCGCAGCGTGACGGTCCACTCGTCCGCGCTCTCACCCGGCTCGACGGACTCGGCGAGCCGCATCGCGACCGCCCCGTCGGTGCCGTACTCCGTGAGCGTGTCGTACAGCTGGCCGGCGATGGCGTAGCCGCCGGCGGTGGACGCCTCGGCGGGGTCGAGGGAGTCGGCCGTGGACAGGGCCGAGATCCCGACGCGCAGCGTGCCGCCCGGCGCGACGGCGGCGTCGGACGTCGCGGTGCCCGCGGTGCCGCCGTCGCCGGAGGGGCTGCCGGAGCACGCGGCGAGGGCCAGCGCCACGCCGGCGGTGAGCGCGAGGGCGCGTGCGGCGCCCCGGCGGGAGGGACGAACCGTGCGGATGTCGGTCATGACCTGCTCCGTTCCTGCGCGCGGGCCGGCGGCTCAGGCCGCCGCGCCCGCCGCGTCCTCGACGAGGGACAGGACCACGCGCATCCCGGGCTCGAGCCAGGTCCGCAGACCGATGAGCTCGAGCGCGTCCGCGCCCTCGACGACCCGGCCGATGCCGGACACCGGCAGGGGCTCCGGCGGGACGTCGTTGCCGTACATGATCGAGATCTGCTGCCGCGGGCCGTAGTACGACACGGAGCCGCGCACCTCGACGTCCTCGCTGCCCAGCAGCTCGGACATGTCCTCGGGGTAGAAGATGTTCTCCCAGTCGCACAGGATCGTGGTCTGCATGAGCAGCAGGTCGCCCGTGAGCTTGCCGTGCTGCAGGTAGGTGGGGAACGGCAGCGCCTCGCGCAGCCGGGCGGCGATCTCGGGGACCTTGTCCTCCCAGATCTCGATGACGGCGACGTCCTGCCCGTCGAGGTTGAAGTTGATCAGCATGGTCACTCCCTGTCGGGTCGCGGGGTGGGGGTGCGGGGACGGCTCAGGCGCGGGCGGCGGCCGCGTCGGCGATCTTCTGCAGCGGGTTCACGCGGTGGAACCCGTTGACGAGCCCCCACGGGAAGACGATGTCGACCCAGCCGTGCAGCCGGTTGAAGTACGTCATCGCGGACTCGGTCAGCCGCGCGACCTCGTCGAGCGTCGTGGCGAGCCGGATGCCGCCCACGTAGAGCTTGAGGACGCGGCAGCCCTCGGGCAGGCCGACGTAGTCGTTCATGTTGGCCTTGTACTGGCACATCTCGTCCATGTAGAGCACGAGGGTGCGCAGGTCGGCGTCGGGGTTGCGGGTGGCCGTGACCCACGCGAACCAGAGGATCTCGTCGGTCAGGGTCCGCAGCTC
>DAMBCY010000049.1:0-9562 GCA_032056255.1 Cellulomonas sp.
CCCCGAGGTCCCAGACGTCCGTGTCGAGCGGCGCCACGTTCCAGTCGCCGACCAGGGCCACCGGGAGCGCCGGGTCCTCCTCGATCCACCGGCCGGCCTCCCGCCGGAGCGCCTCCAGCCAGCGGAGCTTGTAGTCGAAGTGCGGGTCGCCGATCTCCCGGCCGTTCGGGATGTACAGGCTCCACACCCGCACGCCGCCGCAGCTCGCACCGAGGGCCCGCGCCTCCGTCACCGGGTCCTCGCCCCAGCCCGGCTGTCCGGCGAACGCGTGCTCGACGTCCGTGATCCCGACCCGCGACGCGATGGCGACGCCGTTCCACTGGCTGAACCCGCTGGTGACGACCTGGTAGCCCGCCGCCTCGAACGCCTCACGCGGGAACTGCTCGTCCTTGCACTTGGTCTCCTGCATCGCCAGCACGTCGGTGCCGGAGCGCTCCAGGAAGGTGATCACGCGGTCGACGCGGGTGCGGACGGAGTTCACGTTCCAGGTGGCGAGGCGCATGACGGGCACGCTACCCGGCGCCCCCGACACCCGTGCGCGGCGGGCCCGGGTCAGCCGCGCGTGCCGCCGTCCGGCACGTCGCCGTCGCTCGGCTGCGGGCGGTCCGGCCCGCCCTCGCCGGCCTCGCGCGCGCGCCGGATCCGGTCCTGCTCGAGCCGCCAGAGGAACTCCGGGTCGTCGTCGGGCGCGAGCGGCACGCTGCGCCGGGGCATCGGCCGCTGGGCG
The DNA here is from genome assembly GCA_032056255.1 of Cellulomonas sp. Lineage (GTDB taxonomy): Bacteria > Actinomycetota > Actinomycetes > Actinomycetales > Cellulomonadaceae > Cellulomonas. Next base: position 728 of record DAMBCY010000049.1, read on the forward strand.
GTCCCGGTCGTGCCGCCGGCGCCGGCCGCCCCGTGCCGGGCCCGCCGTGACACGACGATCCAGGCCAGCGGCCCCACGAACGGGACGAGGGCGACGACGATCCACGGCCCCTTCGGCAGCCCGAGCCGTTCGCGCTCGTCGCTCGCCGCGATGCCGGCCACGGCGTACACCGCCAGACCGATCATCACGAGGAACACCAGCGCCCGAGCCATGCGTCCACCCTAAGCGCCAGCGCCCGCAGGGGCTCCGGGGGCCGCCTAGTCTGGGCGGGTGCCCGTCGTCACCTACTCCCTGCTCCGGCTCGGCCTGTTCGCCGTGTGCGTCGTCGCGCTCGTGCTCGCGGGGACGGGCTGGCTGTTCGGCGTGATCATCGCGGCCGTGCTCGCCGGCCTGCTGTCGTACCTGCTGCTCGCCGGGCCCCGGGACCGTGCAGCGCTGTGGCTCCAGGCGCGCGCCGAGCGGCGGGGCGACCGTCCCCGCCTGTCCCGCCGGGCGGCGGAGGACGCGGCCGCCGAGGACGCGGCGGCCGATGCCGTGGCCGGGGAGGGCACGGCGGCCGCGGACGGGGACACGGACACCGTCGGGCAGCGCGAGGAGCGCCCGGGCGGGGCGACGCCGGGCCGGCTGTTCTAGCCGGCTGCCCGGACGCACCCGGCCGCCGTCCTCGAGGAACCCGGCCCGCCGTCGGCCGGGCGGCACCGGGGTCGCCCTACAGCGCCAGCCCGAGCCCCAGCAGCACGCCGAACGCCAGCTCGTACAGCCCCGTCCCGGCGAGCACGGGCACGAGCGCGACGCCCCGCGCCCCCACGAGCACCGCGGACGCGAGCAGCCCGGCGGGCAGGGCCAGGACCATCACGAGCAGCGCCCACGGGTTCGCGAGCGCGCAGGCCAGGCCGAGCAGCACGGGCAGCACGACCATCGTGGCGTAGGCGAGGCGCGCGCGGCGCTCCCCGATCCGCACCGCGAGCGTGCGCTTGCCGACGAGCACGTCGGTGGGGACGTCGCGCAGGTTGTTGACCATGAGCAGCGCGCAGGCGATCAGCCCGACCGCGACCGCGCCCACCCAGGCCGGCCAGGTGAGCCGACCCGCCTGGGTGTAGGTGGTGCCGAGCACGGCCACGAGGCCGAAGAACACGAACACGCCGACCTCGCCGAGCCCGAGGTACCCGTAGGGCCGCCGTCCACCGGTGTAGTACCAGGCGGCGAGCACGCACAGCGCGCCGACCGCGAGCAGCCACCACTGGCCGGACAGCGCGACGAGCCACAGCCCGAGCAGCCCGGCGACGCCGAACGCCGCGAAGGCGGCCGTCCTGACCGCGCCCGGGCGGGCCGCGCCGCTCGCGGTGAGGCGCATCGGGCCGACCCGCTCGGTGTCGGTGCCGCGGACGCCGTCCGAGTAGTCGTTGGCGTAGTTCACCCCGACCTGGAGCGCGAGGGCGACGCCGAGCGCGAGCAGGGCCCGGCCGGGGTGCGCGGCGTCGACCTGCGCGGCGGCGCCGGTGCCGACCAGCACGGGCGCGGCCGCGGCGGGCAGGGTGCGGGGGCGGGCGCCGGCGATCCACGCGCTCGAGCTGGCCATGGTGCTCCTGTCGGTCGTGGTGCGGTGGGCCGCGGGCGGGGGAGGCGGCGCTGAGACGGTACCCGCCGCCGTGCCGTCGTGCGGCCCGCCGCCGTGCCCGGCACGCGTCGGTCACGCCCCGGGAGCGCGTCCGAGAGCCCGGGCGGCGAGCTCCGCGGTCCCGCTCCGGTCCGGCTTCCCCGGTCCGCGCAGCGGCAGCGCGTCGACGGCCACGAGGTGCCGGGGTGCCGCGGGTCCGCCGAGCGCGGCGGCGGCGACGCGGCGCAGGTCCGCCAGGTCCGGTCCGGGGGTGCCGTCGGCGGGGACGACGACGGCGACGAGCGCCTGCCCCCACTCGGCGTCGGGCACGCCGACCACGAGCAGCTCCCCGACGCCGGGCAGGCCGGCCAGCACGCGTTCGACCGCGGCGGGCGGGACCTTGACGCCCCCGGTCACGAGCACGTCGTCCGCGCGGCCGAGCACCTCGAGCGACGCGGGCGGTCCCGGCGTCCAGCGGCCGAGGTCGCTGGTCCGGAGCCAGCGGGCGCCGTCGCGCTGCTCGAAGGCCGCCGCGTCCAGGTCGGGCCGGTCCCGGTAGCCGGCGGCCAGCACGGGACCGGCGATCCGGATGCGCCCGTCGTCGTCGAGCTCGACGCGCACCCCGTCGAGCGGCAGCCCGTCGTAGACGCACCCGCCGCAGGTCTCGGACATCCCGTACGTGGTGACGACCCGGGCTCCGAGGTCGCGGGCGCGCGCGACCAGGGCGGCCGGTGCGGCGGCGCCGCCGAGCAGCACCGCGTCGTAGTCGGTCAGCGCGTCGCGGCCCTCGGGGGAGTCGAGCAGCCGGTGCAGCTGGGTGGGGACCAGCGACGTGTACCGCGGGCCGTCGCCGGCGGGCAGCCGGCGGGTGGTGGCGGCGAACGCCTCGGCGCGGAACGGCCCGTCGAGCACCTCGGGCGTGGTGCCGGCGACCAGCGACCGCACGAGCACCTGGAGCCCGGCCACGTGGGTGGGGGGCAGGGGGAGCAGCCACCGCCCGGGCCCGCCGAGCCGGCGGTGCGTGGCGGTGGCGGACGCGCGCAGGGCGTCGGCGGTCAGCAGCACCTCGCGCGGGCGCCCGGTCGACCCCGACGTGCGGACGAGCAGCGCGACCTCGTCGGGGACCGTGCCCGCCCGGTCGTCGGGCGGTCCGGCGACGTCCTCGACCGGCAGGACGGCGGGGCCCGATCCGGCCAGCGCCGCGGCCAGCGCCCTGCTGAGCGCGGTGAGCCGCGCGGACGACGCGGGGACGACGCGGACGGGACGGGGCACCCGGTCAGCGTAGGTCCGCCCGTAGAGTGTCGCGTCGACAGGCACACGTGGGCAGCGGTACGAGAGGGTGCGACGAGATGGTCCGAACGACGAGGGCGCGCGTCAGCCGTGCCGTCGGCCTGGTGGCGGCGGCGCTGCTGCTGGTCGCCGGGTGCACGCAGACGGAGGCACCGACGCCCGAGGCGACGACGCTCGCCCCCACGATCGACCCGCAGAAGTCCGCCGCCCCCGACCCGGCGGTCCCCGCGACCTGGCCGCTGACCGGGACGACGGGCGAGATCGCGAACCGCCCGGCGCTCGCCGTGAAGATCGAGAACACGGCGACAGCCCGTCCGCAGTCCGGCCTCGAGCAGGCGGACGTGGTCTGGGAGACCATCGTCGAGTTCGACGTCTCCCGGTTCGTCGCGGTGTTCCACTCGCAGGTCCCGGCCGAGATCGGCCCGGTCCGGTCGGTCCGCCCGATGGACCCGGACATCGTGTCGCCGCTGAACGGCCTCCTGACCTTCTCGGGCGGGCAGCCGGGCATCCTCGCGCTGGTCGCCGCGAGCCCCGTCCAGGTCATCTCGCACGACGCGGGTGCCGCCGGTCTCTACCGGATCAGCACGCGCAGCGCGCCGCACAACGTCTACGCCGACCCGACGGCGCTGTGGGCGCAGGCCGACGCGGACCACCAGAACAGCCCGGGCGAGCAGTTCGCCTTCGCGCGGACGCCCGAGCGGGCGACCGCCACCACGTCCGGCACCCCGGCGACGACGCTGGCCTTCGACCTGTCGAGCCAGTCGACGCCGTCGTGGACCTGGAACGGCACGGTCTGGGAGCGGTCGGAGGGCTCGGCCCCCGCGACGGCGGCCTCCGGTGCCCGGCTGAGCGCGACGAACGTCGTCTCGATCGTGGCCGACCACCCGGGTACCGAGTTCGGTGCGCAGAACGGCGCGATCGTGCCGACCTACAGCCTGGTCGGGTCGGGCGAGGCGACGCTGGCGACCGGTGGCAGGACGATCGCGGTGCGCTGGCAGAAGGACTCCCGCGACGCCCCGATGCAGCTGTTCACGGCGGACGGCGCCCCGGCGATGCTCGCGCCCGGGAACACCTGGGTGGAGCTGGTGCCGGCCGGGACCGGGTCGCTGACCGTCTCCTGACCGCGCGTCCCGGCGACCCCCGGCCCTGCGCGCACCGCCCGGACCGGGGGTCGTCGGCTCAGTAGGAGTAGGGGAACCGGCTCCAGTCGGGGTCGCGGCGCTCGAGGAAGGCGTCGCGGCCCTCGACGGCCTCGTCCGTCATGTACGCGAGCCGGGTCGCCTCCCCGGCGAACACCTGCTGCCCGGCCAGGCCGTCGTCGGCGAGGTTGAACGCGAACTTGAGCATCCGGACCGCCTGCGGCGACTTCGTGGCGATGATCCGGGCGTACTCCAGCGCGGCGTCCTCGAGCTCCGCGTGGTCGACGACGTCGTTAACCGCACCCCAGGCGCGGGCGTCCTCGGCGGAGTACTCGCGGGCCAGGAAGAAGATCTCGCGCGCCCGCTTCTGCCCGACCTGCCGCGCCAGCAGCGCAGAGCCGTAGCCGCCGTCGAACGACCCGACGTTCGCGTCGGTCTGCATGAAGCGCGCGTGCTGCCGGGAGGCGATCGTGAGGTCGGCGACGACGTGCAGCGAGTGCCCGCCGCCCGCGGCCCAGCCGTTCACCACGGCGACGACGACCTTCGGCATCGTGCGGATCAGGCGCTGCACCTCGAGGATGTGCAGCCGGCCCGCGCGGGCGGGGTCGATGTGGTCCGCCGTCTCGGCGTCGGTCGACTCCGTGTACCGGTAGCCGTCGCGACCGCGGATGCGCTGGTCGCCGCCGGAGCAGAACGCGTACCCGCCGTCCTTGGGGCTCGGCCCGTTGCCGGTGAGCAGCACGGTGCCGACGTCGGACGTCATGCGCGCGTGGTCCAGGACGCGGTACAGCTCGTCGACGGTGTGCGGGCGGAACGCGTTGCGCACCTCGGGACGGTCGAACGCGACGCGCACCACCGGCAGGTCGCGCGTGCCGTCGTCCGACCGGGCGACCCCGCGGTGGTAGGTGAGGTCGGTGAGGTCCTCGAACCCGGTGACCGTCCGCCACCGGGTCGGGTCGAAGGTGTCGGAGACGCGCGGGGGCAGGGAGGGGTCGGTCACACGCCTAGCGTAGGGGCGGACGATTTTGGTACGGTCGTACCAGAAGTGGGTGCGGGACGGCGGACGAGGCCACCCGGCGCAGCCACGCGAAGGGAACCCCCCCATGGCATGGGTCGTGCTGATCCTCTCCGGGCTGCTCGAGGCCGGCTGGGCGCTGAGCCTCAAGGCCTCGGACGGCTTCACGAAGCTCTGGCCGAGCCTGTCGTTCGGCGTGCTCGCCGTCCTGTCGTTCGCCGGGCTCAGCTGGGCGCTGCGCACCCTGCCGGTCGGCCCCGCGTACGGCGTCTGGGTCGGCGTGGGCGCGGCGACGACGGCGGTGCTCGCGATCCTGCTCTTCGGCGAGTCCGTGTCGGTGCTGAAGATCGTCTCGCTGGTGCTGATCGTCGCGGGCGTGGTCGGGCTCAACCTGTCCGGGGACGGCCACTGATGACCGGCCCCGGACGGACCGCCAAGGGCGACCGGCGGCGCGAGCAGCTCGCCCGCGCCGCCGCCGACCTGGTGCGCGAGGAGGGTCCGGCGGCGCTCGGGCACCGCGCCGTCGCGGCGCGCGCCGGGCTGTCACTGTCCGCGACGACCTACTACTACTCGGGGCTCGACGACCTCGCGGCCGCGGCGGGCGCGGCCCTCGTCGCCGAGTGGGTCGCGCACGCGAAGTCGGTGCGGTCCGGGGTCGCGCCTGGCCCGGTCGCGCCGGGCCCGGGCACCGGGGACCCCGCCGAGCGCCCCGACCCCGCCGCCGTCGTGGTCGAGGCGGTCCTGCCGCCCGGCGACGACACGGCGGTGCTGGCGCACTACGAGCAGCTGCTCGCCGCCGCCCGGGTGCCCGCGCTGGCGGCCGCCCTCGGCGCGGGCCGGGCCCGGCTGGACGCGGTGGTGACCGACCTGCTGCGCGACCTGCTGCCCGGCCCCTCCGACGACCCGCCGGACCGCGCCGCCGGCCGTCCGGGCGCCGCGCTGGTGCTCGCCGTCGTGGACGGTGCGGTGGTCTCCGCCGCGAGCGAGGGCCGGCCGGTGCGCGCGACCGCCCGGGACCTGCTGGCGGCGGTGCTGCCGACGGTGCCGCCGACCGGGCGCGATCCCGGTCCCGGGGCCGGTCACGCCGTACGCTGAGCGGCGTGCACGTCTACGCGATCCCCCTGCGGACGCGCTTCCGCCGGATCACCGTGCGCGAGGGCGTCCTCGTCCGGGGAGACGCCGGCTGGGGCGAGTTCAGCCCGTTCTGGGACTACGACGCCGTCGAGTCCGCCGCCTGGTGGCGCGCGACCCGCGAGGCCGCGGACGCCGGCTGGCCGGACCCCGTGCGGGACCGGGTGCCGGTGAACGTCACCGTCCCCGCGGTCGGCCCGGCCGACGCCCGCCGCATCGTGCTCGCGTCCGGTGGCTGCACCACGGCGAAGGTCAAGGTCGCCGAGCCCGGCCAGGGCGTCGCCGAGGAGGCCGACCGGCTCGCCGCCGTGCGCGAGGCCCTGGGCCCGGGCGGCCGGATCCGGATCGACGCGAACGCGGCCTGGGACGTCGGGACCGCCGTGGAGCGCCTGCGGGTGCTCGACCGCGCGGCCGGCGGCCTGGAGTACGCCGAGCAGCCGGTCGCGCGTGTCGACGACCTCGCGCGGGTGCGTCGCGCGACGACCGTGCCGATCGCCGCGGACGAGTCGATCCGGCGCGCCGAGGACCCCATGGCCGTCGTGCGCGCCCGGGCCGCGGACGTCGTCGTGCTCAAGGTGCAGCCGCTGGGCGGCGTGCGCGCCTGCCTGGACCTCGCGGAGCAGGTCGGCCTGCCGGTGGTGGTGTCGTCGGCGCTCGAGTCCTCCGTCGGCCTCGCCGCGGGCGTGGCCCTGGCCGCCGCGCTGCCTGAGCTGCCGTACGCGTGCGGGCTGGCCACCGCCCAGCTGCTCACCGCGGACGTGACCGCGGCCCCCCTGCTCCCGGTGGACGGCGCCCTGTCCGTCGCCGCCGCGCGTGCCGCGGTCCCCGACCTCGAGCGGTGCGCCGCGGTGGCCGCCGACCCGGGGACGGTCGCGCGGTGGACCGAGCGGCTGGCCGCCGTCCGGGCGGTGGCGGCGTGACCCGCCGCGCGCGCCCGCCCGCGCCGCACGCCGCCCGGGTGCTCGTCGCCGAGCTCGTCGCGCACGGGGTGCGGGACGTCGTCCTCGCGCCCGGCTCGCGCAGCGCACCGCTCGCCTACGCCCTCGCCGAGGCCGCGTCGCCCGCGGGCGAGCGTCCCGCCGGTGCCCCGGAGGTCCGGCTGCACGTCCGGGTCGACGAGCGGTCCGCCGCCTTCCTCGCGCTGGGGCTCGCGCGCGCCGCGACGGTGGACGGCCCGGCGCGCCCGGTCGCCGTGGTGACGACGTCCGGGACGGCGGTGGCGAACCTGCACCCGGCCGTGCTGGAGGCGCACCACGCCGGCCTGCCGCTGCTGCTGCTCACCGCGGACCGGCCGCACGAGCTCCGCGGGACCGGCGCGAACCAGACCACCGTCCAGGTGGGCGTCTTCGGCCCGGCCGTGCGGCTCGACGCCGACGTGCCCGCCCCGAGCGGCCGGGCCGGGGAGGACCGCGACCTGCGGCACCTCGTCTCCCGCGCCGTGGCCGCCGCCCTGGGCAGCCGCACGGGCGACCCCGGACCTGTGCACCTCGACCTCGCCTACCGCGAGCCGCTGACCCCCGACGTCGACGCGCCCTGGCCGGACGCCGGTCCCGTTCCCGGGCGGGTGGCCGTGCTCGCGCGCGCCGCGGACGCGGACGTGCCCGGTGCGCCCGGGCTCGACGCGCTGCCCCGCCCGGTCGTGGTGGTGGCCGGCGACGGCGCGGGCCCGCAGGCGCGTCGCCTCGCGGAGGCCGCCGGCTGGCCGCTGCTCGCCGAGCCCTCGTCCGGGGCGCGCGGCGGGCCGAACGCGCCCGCGGCCCCCCGGCTGCTGCTCGGCGACCCGGCGCTCGGGGGCCGGGTGCGGTCCGTCGTGCTGCTCGGCCGGCCGACGCTGTCGCGCCCCGTCTCCGCCCTGCTGGCCCGCGACGACGTCGACCTCACCGTCGTCGCGCCCGAGGGGGCTGGCTGGCCGGACGCCGGCCGTGCGGCCGACCGCGTGCTGCCCGCGGTCCCCGCCGCCTGGCTCACGGGTGTCGCCGGGGCCGGGGGCGCCTCCGGCACGGTCCAGGACGCCGCCTGGCTGCGCGCCTGGCAGGCCGCCGGCGCGGCCGCGCTCGCGGCGCTGGACGGCCTGCTCGACGGCGACCCCGCCGGACCGCGCACCCGCAGCACCCCGCCGTTGACCGGTCCGCAGGCCGTGCGCGCCGTCGCCGAGGCGAGCCTCCCGGACGACGTGCTCGTGGTCGGGTCGTCCAACCCGGTCCGCGACCTCGACCTCGTCGCCCGCTGGCACGAGCCGCCCGTCGTGCTCGCGAACCGCGGCCTGGCCGGCATCGACGGCATGGTCTCGACGGCCGCGGGCGTCGCCCTCGGCCTGCCGCGCCGGCGGGTCCGCGCGCTGCTCGGGGACCTCACCTTCCTGCACGACGTCGGCGGCCTGCTGGTCCCCACGACGGAGCAGGCGGTCGACCTGCAGCTGGTCGTGCTCAACGACGCCGGCGGCTCGATCTTCGCGACCCTGGAGCACGGGGCGCCGGAGCGGGCGCGGACGTTCGAGCGCGTGTTCGGGACACCGCACGCCGTGGACGTCGCCGCGCTGTGCGCCGGGTACGGGGTCCGGCACGTGCGGGTCTCCGACGTGCCGGCGCTCGCGGCCGCCCTCGCGGCCCCCGGGCCCGGGCTGTCCGTCGTCGAGGTGCGGGTGGACCGTGCGGACCGGCGGG
>DAMBCY010000049.1:9572-13550 GCA_032056255.1 Cellulomonas sp.
CGGGACGCGGTGCGCGCGGCGGTGCCGCCGGCCTGACGATCACGGGGCGGCGCCCCGCCGGCCGGCCCCGACCGGCGCGCGTGCGGCGCGGACCCCGTGCGGCCCGGACCCGTGCGGCCCGGACCTGTGCCGACGTGGACCTGTGCGACGTGGACCTCAGGCATCGTGGATTCGCAGCGGACTCCCAGGATCTGCCGAGGATCGCTCCAGCGACGCCGGGTCAGATGTCCTTCGAGAAGGAGGTACACCCCATGACCACCACCCCCGAGGGACCGCAGCACCCGGCCGGCGCGGCGGAGCCGCAGCGCCCCGAGGCCACCACCCCCGACGCCCCCACCGCGCCGCTCACCCCCGCCGCCCCGGTCGCCCCCGCCGGCCCGGTCGCCCCGGAGACCGCGACCGAGCGCCTCGAGCTCGCCGGTGACCGCGACGTCGCGACGCAGTCCGTCCCGCAGGCCGCCGTGCCGCAGGACCACCCGCACCCGCAGCCGCAGGACCACCCGCAGGAGGCGCCCACGCAGCGCATCGCGCCGGCGCCGACCCAGGCGTTCCCGCAGGCCGCCCCGCCGCAGACCCCGTCCCCGACGTACCCGGCACCGGACCAGCACACCGCGCCGCAGGCCACCGCGCCGCAGCAGGCCCCGGCCGCCCCGCCGCAGCCCCGGTACGGGCAGCTGGCGCCGCAGCAGCAGCCCGCGCCGCAGCCCCTCGCGCCGCAGCACCAGGCCGGGCCGTACCCGACCGCGCAGCACCCCGCCTCCCCGGCCCCGTACCCGCCGGCCCCGCAGCAGCAGCACGACCCGCTCGCCGCGTTCCGTTCCCCGGCAGCCGGCGGCGCGGGGGGCCCGGGTCTCCCGCCGGTCGACGGGTCCGAGCACCCGGCCGCCTCCGAGTCCGGCCCGGGCGCGCGCCGCGGCGACCGCAACCGCATCTGGCTCCCCGTCGCGGGGGTGGCGGTCGCGGCCGCGCTGCTCGGCAGCCTGGGCACCGCGGGGCTCCTGACCGCCTTCGGCACCACGAGCACGTCCACGACGCGGTCCGCCGACGCGTCGACCATCGGCCGGTCCGAGAACGACGCGGTGCCGGTGTCCGGCTCCAGCGCGGAGAACCCGGACTGGCAGGCCGTCGCGGCCGCCGTGCGGAACTCCGTGGTGTCCATCCAGGTCACCACCAGCAGCGGCGAGGCGCAGGGCTCCGGCGTGGTCGTGGACGACACCGGCCACGTGCTCACCAACAACCACGTCGTGTCGGGCGCCCAGGACGACCAGGTCCAGGTCACGCTCAGCGACGGCCGCATCTTCACCGCGGACGTCGTCGGCACCGACCCCACCACCGACCTGGCGGTCGTCAAGCTGCAGGACGCGCCGGACGACCTCACGCCCGCGACGTTCGGCGACTCCGACGACGTCGCCGTCGGTGACCCCGTCATGGCCGTCGGCAACCCGCTCGGCCTGGCGAACACCGCCACCACCGGCATCGTCTCGGCGCTGGACCGTCCCGTCTCGACCACCGACGAGACCGGCTCCGAGGCCGTCGTGACCAACGCCCTGCAGATCGACGCGGCGATCAACCCCGGCAACTCCGGCGGCCCGCTGTTCGACGCGCAGGGCCGGGTCATCGGCATCACGTCCTCCATCGCGACCACGTCCAGCGAGTCGGGGTCCATCGGCCTCGGGTTCGCGATCCCCGTGAACGTCGCGGACCTGATCGCCGGGCAGCTGATCGCCGACGGCACCGCCGCGCACGCCTTCCTCGGTGTCTCGCTGTCCGACGGCACCGCGACCGCCGACGGCGTGACCCGCGCCGGCGCCCAGGTCCAGACGGTCAGCGACGGGTCGCCCGCCGCGGACGCCGGACTGCAGCAGGGCGACGTGATCGTCGCGATCGACGGCAACGCGGTCGCCGGCGCGGAGTCCCTCACCGGGTTCGTCCGGGCGCACGCCACGGGTGACCAGGTCACGCTGACCGTGGTCCGCGACGGCTCCGCGACGGACGTCGACGTCACCCTCGCGACCCGCGAGGAGACGACGGGCTCCGGCTCCGGCGACCAGGGCAGCCAGGGTGACCAGGGCAGCCAGGGTGACCAGGGCAGCCAGGGCAGCCAGGGTGACCAGGGCAGCCAGGGTGGCCTGGAGAACATGACCCCCGAGCAGCTGTGGGAGTGGTTCCAGCAGCAGCAGCAGGGTCAGGGCCGGTGAACCGCTGACCGGACCGGACTCCCGGGCGGGCACCCCCTGACCCGTCCGGGACCCCACGGCGACGGGCCCGCACCTCGTCGTCGCACCGACGGCCCCGCCGCGCGCGCCTCACCCCCGGCGTCGCGCGACGGGGCCCGTCGCGCGCGCGGGACCCGCCCGGCACGCCTGCCCGCTCGTCGCCGCGGGCCCGCGCGGAAACGGGGAGGGGGCGGTCAGTCCGTGGCGAGGGCGTCGTGCATGGGCACGAGCTTCGCGCGGGACTCCGCGAGCTCTGCGGCGGGGTCCGACGCCGCGACGATGCCGCAGCCCGCGAACAGCCGCAGCCGGCGGGAGTCCGTGCGGTCGACCTCGGCGGAGCGCAGCCCGATGCCCCACTCCCCGTCCCCGTCGGAGCCGAGCCAGCCGACCGGCCCGGCGTACCGGGCGCGGTCCATGCCCTCGATCCGGCGGATCAGGGCCCGCGCGGCGTCGGTGGGCGTGCCGCACACGGCGGCGGTGGGGTGCAGCGCGGCGGCGAGCGCCAGCGACGTGGGGTGCGCGGTGCCGCCCTCGCCCGCGGGCTCGCCGGCGCCGGTCAGCACGGCGGTGACGTCGGACGCGAGGTGCAGCACGTTCGGCAGGTGCAGCACGAACGGCGCGTCCGGCACGTTGGTGGACGAGCAGAACGGCGCGAGCGCGCGGGTCACGGAGGCGACGGCGTACTCGTGCTCCTCGAGGTCCTTCGAGGAGTGCGCCAGGATCGCGGCGTGCGCGACGTCCGCGTCGTCGTCGCCGGTGCGCCGGATGGTCCCGGCCAGCACGCGCGACGTGACGAGGCCCTTCTCGGACCGCACCAGCAGCTCGGGCGTCGCGCCGATGAGGCCGTCGACGGAGAACGTCCAGCAGGTGGGGTAGCGCTCGGCGAGGCGCCCGAGGGCGTGCCGGACGTCGAGCGGCTCGGCGGTCCGGGCCGTCTCGTCGCGCGCCAGCACGACCTTGTCCACCTCGCCGGCGCGGATCGCGGCGACACCGCGCGCGACCACGTCGGGCCACCGGGAGGCGGGCACGGCGCCGGACGTGTAGGTGACGGTGCCCGGAGACCGGACGGGGCTGAGGCCGGCGACGTGCCGGGCGACGAGCGACCAGTCCGGAGCGGGGCCGAGCGTGCCGGAGGTCTCCACGACGGTGAGCCAGGCCCGGCCCTCGCGGCGGCCGACGACGACGCGCGGGACCACGAGCACGCTGCCGGCCGCGGACTCGTCGTCGAAGGCGAACGACCCGAAGGCGACCGGGCCGGTGCCGGGCAGCCGGACCTCGTCGCGGACCACGGCGTGCGCGACGAGGCGCTGCCAGGCGCGCTCGGCGTCCGCGAACCGCGTCCCGCCGGACACCGCGATCCGCACCGCCTCGCCCCAGCCGACGAGCCCGTCGCCGCGGCGCACCCAGGTCAGCGGGGCGTCCTCGGGCAGCAGGGACAGCAGGTCGTCGGGGGCGTCGAGGGCGACGGTCCGCACCACGAGCGGCTCGGGGTGCGCGTGCGGCGCGTGCGGGGACGGCGCGCCGTCGCCGAGGGGGCTGGTCATCGCGGACCAGGGTACGACTGTCCCGGCGGTGCTGCGCCCGCGCTCGGCCCGGCGCTCGCCCGCGGCCCCCACCGCGCCACGGCACCGACGGTGGCACCGAGGCGGCGACGGTGCCCCCGCGCGAGACCTCCCTGACCGCCCGCGCACCTCCCTGACCGCCCGCGCACCTCCCTGACCGCCCGGGCACCTCCCTGACCGCCCGGGCACCTCCCTGACCG
>DAMBCY010000049.1:13650-16105 GCA_032056255.1 Cellulomonas sp.
GCACCTCCCTGACCGCCCGGGCACCTCCCTGACCGCCCGGGCACCTCCCTGACCGGGCGGGCACCTCCCTGGCGGGCTCGGTGGCACCGAGGTGGTGAGGGGGTGCGCGCCCGGGGCCTCCCTCGGGCGCCGGAGGCCTCCCTCGGGCGCCCGGTGGCACCGAGGGGGCCGGGACCTGAGACGATGGGGGCATGTCGCGTGCCTCGCTGGAGAAGGACCCTCACGACGTCGCCGAGATGTTCGACGGCGTCGCCCGCCGCTACGACCTCATGAACGACGTGCTGTCGCTCGGGCAGGACCGGATGTGGCGCACGGCCACGCTGAAGGCGCTGGACGCGCTGCCGGGCGAGACCGTGCTGGACCTGGCGGCCGGGACGGGCACGTCGAGCGAGCCGCTGGCGGACGCGGGCGTGAAGGTCGTGCCGTGCGACCTGTCCACGGGCATGCTGACGGTCGGCAAGCGCCGCCGCCCGGACCTGCCGTTCACGGCGGGCGACGCGACGCGGCTGCCGTTCGCGGACGGGGTGTTCGACGCGGTGACGATCTCGTTCGGCCTGCGCAACGTGGTCGACACGGTGGGCGCGCTGACCGAGATGCGCCGGGTGACGCGGCCCGGTGGGCGCCTCGTGGTGTGCGAGTTCTCGACGCCGACGTGGGGACCGTTCCGGACCATCTACTCGCAGTACCTGGTGCGCGCGCTGCCGGCGGTCGGGAAGGTCGTGGCGAAGGAGTCCGCGGCGTACGCGTACCTGGCGGAGTCGATCCAGGCCTGGCCGGACCAGGTCGGGCTGGCGCGGCTGATGAAGCAGGCGGGCTGGGGCTCGGTGGCGTACCGGAACCTCTCGGGCGGCATCGTGGCGCTGCACCGTGCCACGAACCCCGGGCCGGCCGCGGCCTGATCGAGGGGGCTCGAGGAGTGGCCGCAGCGGGGGAGAGCAGGCGGATTCGTGGGACGAAAGTCCCGCAGAGGCGCAGGTCGGCACCGACGAGGCTACTGAGGCAAGCCTTCGCAGACAGGACCTTGGTCCGGTCACTAGACTCGGCCTGAGACAGGTGTGAAGGCATTCACAAATGGGGCGGACAGTGCAGAGTGGTGTGAGCGATGACGCGGACGTCATCGTCGTCGGTGCCGGGCCCGGTGGGTCCAGCGCGGCGTACCACTGCGCGGCCGCCGGGCTCTCCGTCCTGCTGCTCGACAAGGCCTCGTTCCCGCGGGACAAGATCTGCGGCGACGGCCTGACCCCCCGCGCGGTCGCGGAGCTCGCCCGGATGGGCGTCCCGCTGCGCGAGGAGGACGGCTGGATCCGCAACGTCGGCCTGCGCGTCCTCGGCGGCGGCCACGTCGTCGAGCTGCCGTGGCCGGAGCTGTCCTCGTACCCGTCGTACGGCCTGGCCCGCTCGCGGATGTCGCTGGACCACCTGCTGCTCGAGCACGCCCGTGCCGCGGGGGCGAAGGTGCAGGAGCGCACCAACGTCACCGGTCCGCTGCTGGACGAGCGCACCGGCCGGGTCGTCGGCGTCGAGGCGCGTCCCGTGGACGAGAACGGCAAGCGCGTGGGCGACCCGGTGACCTACCGCGCCCCCGTCGTGATCGCCGCGGACGGCGTCTCCGCGCGGCTCGCCACCGGCATGGGCCTCGAGAAGCGCCTGGACCGGCCGATGGGTGTGGCCGTGCGCACGTACTTCACCACCCCGCGCCACGACGACCCGTGGATGGAGTCCCACCTCGAGCTGTGGGACGGCGTGCCGCACGAGTCGAACCTCATGCCCGGCTACGGCTGGATCTTCTCGCTCGGCGACGGGACGGCGAACGTCGGCCTCGGTTCGGTGTCCTCCACGGCGGCCGCCACGAAGGTCGACTACAAGGACCTCTTCGCGAAGTGGATGGCGAACGCCCCCGCGGAGTGGGAGTTCACCCCGGAGCACCAGATCGGCCCCGTCCGCGGGGCCGCTCTGCCGATGGGGTTCAACCGCGGCCCGCTGTACGGCCGGGGCCTGATGCTGGTCGGCGACGCCGCCGGCATGATCAGCCCGTTCAACGGCGAGGGCATCGCCTACGCGCTGCAGGCCGGCCGGGTCGCCGCGGACGCGATCGTGCAGGCCACCGCGCGGGGCACCGCCGCGGGCCGGGAGCGTGCGCTCGCCTCGTACGGCGCCCGGATGAAGGACGACCTCGGCGGGTACTACACGCTCGGCCGGGTCTTCGTGAAGCTGATCGAGCACCCGCAGGTGATGCGGATCTGCACCCGGTACGGGCTCCCCCGCCCGCTGGTCATGAAGCTCACGCACAAGCTGCTCGCCGACTGCTACGAACCGAAGGGCGGCGACTGGGCCGACCGGACCATCGCCGGCCTCGCACGTCTGGCGCCGGCGTCATGACCGCG
This sequence comes from Cellulomonas sp., assembly GCA_032056255.1. Classification (GTDB taxonomy): domain Bacteria; phylum Actinomycetota; class Actinomycetes; order Actinomycetales; family Cellulomonadaceae; genus Cellulomonas. The sequence continues at coordinate 16,035 of DAMBCY010000049.1, forward strand.
CCACCCTGACGCAGGGGCCTCGCCCGCCCCCGCCCCGACCTTGCGGACCGCACTCCACCCCCACCGGGAGA
>DAMBCY010000050.1:0-6211 GCA_032056255.1 Cellulomonas sp.
TATCGTCGCCACACCTAGCCCGGGCCGATGACGTCCCAGCCCCCCATAGCTCTACCTGGCCCACTCGGGTCGTGAGGACGGTGCTGATGCCCGCGTCGCCAGTGCGTCTCGGTGCTCCCCCCACCGCCGTGCCGCAGCAGGGTCTCTACGACCCCGCCGCCGAGCACGACGCGTGCGGCTTCGCGTTCGTCGCGACGCTGCGCGGCACCCCCGGCCGCGACATCGTCGACGCCGGGCTGACCGCCCTGCTCAACCTCGACCACCGCGGTGCGGTCGGCGCCGAGGAGAACAGCGGCGACGGGGCGGGCATCCTCACCCAGATCCCGGACGCGTTCCTGCGGGACGTCGTGGACGCCGAGCTGCCCCCGGCCGGCCGCTACGCGATCGGCATGGCGTACCTGCCGGCGGACGACGAGGAGCGCGCGGTGGCCGTGCGGGCCGTCGAGGCGATCGCGGCCGAGGAGAAGCTGGACGTGCTCGCGTGGCGGGACGTCGCGGTCACGGCGGACCTGGTGGGCCCGACGGCGCGCGCGTCGATGCCGGTGTTCCGGCAGCTCGTCGTCGCCGACCCCTCGCGGGAGCTCGCGGGCATCGACCTGGACCGCCGCGCCTTCCGGCTGCGCAAGCGCGCCGAGCGCGAGCTCGGGCTCTACTTCGCGTCGCTGTCGGCGCGCACGCTGACCTACAAGGGCATGCTCACCACCGGGCAGCTCGAGCCGTTCTTCGCGGACCTGTCGGACCCCCGGTACGCGTCCGAGCTCGCGCTGGTGCACTCCCGCTTCTCGACCAACACGTTCCCGTCCTGGCCGCTCGCGCAGCCGTTCCGGATGGTCGCGCACAACGGCGAGATCAACACCGTCCGCGGCAACCGGAACTGGGTCGCGGCGCGCGAGGGGATGCTGCGCTCGGACCTGCTGGGCGACCTCGCGCCGCTGCTGCCCGTCTGCACGCCCGGCGGCTCGGACTCGGGCTCGTTCGACGAGGTGCTCGAGCTGCTGCACCTGGGCGGACGCTCGCTGCCGCACGCGGTCATGATGATGATCCCGGAGGCGTGGGAGAACCACGCCCAGATGGACCCCGCGCGCCGCGCGTTCTACGAGTACCACTCGACCCTGATGGAGCCCTGGGACGGCCCGGCGGCGATGACGTTCACCGACGGCACCCTGATCGGCTCGGTGCAGGACCGCAACGGCCTGCGCCCCGGCCGGTTCTGGGTGACCGAGGACGGCCTGGTCGTCATGGCGTCCGAGGCGGGCGTGCTCGACCTCGACCCCGCGTCCGTGGTCCGCAAGGGCCGCCTGGAGCCGGGCCGGATGTTCCTGGTGGACACCGGCCAGGGCCGGATCATCGAGGACGACGAGATCAAGGCCCAGCTCGCCGCGCAGCGCCCGTACGCGGAGTGGGTGCGGGAGAACTCCGTCTACCTGGAGCAGCTGCCCGACCGCGAGCACGTCGCGCACTCCGCGGCGTCGGTCCGGCGTCGGCAGCGCACCTTCGGGTACACGGAGGAGGAGCTGAAGGTCATCCTCACGCCCATGGGCGCGACCGGCGCGGAGCCGCTGGGCGCGATGGGCTCGGACACCCCGGTGGCCGTGCTGTCGGAGCGGCCGCGGCTGCTGTTCGACTACTTCACCCAGATGTTCGCGCAGGTGACCAACCCGCCGCTCGACGCGATCCGGGAGGAGCTGGTGACGTCCATCGGCGGGGCGATCGGCCCGGAGCCGAACCTGCTGGAGGACACGCCTCTGCACGCGCGCAAGCTCGTGCTCCCGTTCCCGGTGCTCGACAACGACGGCCTGGCGAAGATCGTCAAGATCGACAAGGACCCCGCCATGGCGGGGATCTTCCGCGCCACGACCGTGCGCGGCCTCTACCCCGCGCTCGGCGGCGGCGCCGCGCTGGAGCAGCGGCTCGAGGAGATCTTCGCGGAGTGCGACCGGGCGGTCGCCGACGGCGTGAGCTTCCTGGTGCTGTCCGACCGCGACTCCGACGCGGACCGCGCACCGATCCCGTCGCTGCTGCTGGTCTCCGCGGTGCACCACCACCTGCTGCGCCGGCACACCCGCACCCAGGTGTCGCTGGTCGTCGAGGCCGGTGACGTGCGCGAGGTGCACCACGTCGCGCTGCTGATCGGCTACGGCGCGGCCGCGGTGAACCCGTACCTGGCCATGGAGTCCGTCGAGGACCTCGCGTCCAGCGGGTACCTGCCCGGCGTGAGCCCGGAGACCGCGGTCAAGAACCTCATCAAGGCGCTCGGCAAGGGCGTCCTGAAGGTCATGTCGAAGATGGGCATCTCCACCATCGCGTCCTACCGCGGTGCGCAGGTGTTCGAGGCCATCGGCCTGTCGCAGGCCCTGGTGGAGCGGTACTTCACCGGCACGACCAGCCGGCTCGGCGGCATCGGCCTCGACGTCGTCGCGGCGGAGGTCGCGGCCCGGCACGCCGACGCCTACCCGCCGAACGGCAACCGGCTGGCGCACCGCCGCCTGCCCACCGGCGGCGAGTACCAGTGGCGCCGGGACGGCGAGGACCACCTCTTCGACCCCGAGACGGTGTTCCGGCTGCAGCACGCCACGCGCACGCGGCAGATGGACGTGTTCCGCTCGTACACGAGCCGGGTGAACGAGCAGTCGCAGCGCCTCATGACGCTGCGCGGCCTGCTCGAGATCGCCACGGACCGCACGCCGGTCCCGCTGGACGAGGTCGAGCCGGTCAGCGAGATCGTCAAGCGGTTCAGCACGGGCGCCATGTCGTACGGCTCCATCTCGATGGAGGCGCACGAGACGCTGGCCATCGCGATGAACCGGCTCGGCGCCAAGTCCAACACCGGCGAGGGCGGCGAGGACCCGGAGCGGCTGCACGACGTGACGCGCCGCTCCGCGATCAAGCAGATCGCCTCCGGCCGGTTCGGCGTGACGTCCGAGTACCTGACGTTCGCCGACGACATCCAGATCAAGCTCGCCCAGGGCGCCAAGCCGGGTGAGGGCGGTCAGCTGCCCGGCCCCAAGGTGTACCCGTGGGTGGCGCGGACCCGGCACTCGACGCCCGGCGTCGGCCTGATCTCCCCGCCGCCGCACCACGACATCTACTCGATCGAGGACCTGGCCCAGCTGATCCACGACGCCAAGAACGCGAACCCGCGTGCCCGGATCCACACCAAGCTCGTCAGCGAGTTCGGCGTGGGCACCGTGGCGGCGGGCGTGGCCAAGGCGCACTCCGACGTCGTGCTCATCTCCGGGCACGACGGCGGCACCGGCGCCTCGCCGCTGACCAGCCTCAAGCACGCGGGCACGCCGTGGGAGATCGGCCTGGCCGAGACCCAGCAGACCCTGGTGCTCAACGACCTGCGCGACCGCGTCGTGGTGCAGGTGGACGGCCAGCTCAAGACCGGTCGCGACGTCGTGATCGGCGCGCTGCTCGGCGCCGAGGAGTTCGGCTTCGCGACCGCCCCGCTGGTGGTGTCGGGCTGCATCATGATGCGCGTCTGCCACCAGGACACCTGCCCGGTCGGCGTCGCGACGCAGAACCCGGAGCTGCGGTCCCGGTTCACCGGCAAGCCGGAGTACGTGGTCGCGTTCATGGAGTTCATCGCCCAGGAGGTCCGGGAGATCCTCGCGGGGCTCGGCTTCCGCACGCTGCTGGAGGCCGTGGGCCACGTCGAGCTGCTCGACACCCGCAAGGCCGTCGAGCACTGGAAGGCGCAGGGCCTCGACCTGGCCCCCGTGCTGGCGCAGCCCGAGCCGCTGCCCGGCTCCGCGCTGCACCACGTGCAGGACCAGGACCACGGCCTGGACCGCGCGCTGGACAACCAGTTCATCGCGCTGGCTGCTCCCGCCCTGGAGGACGCCCGGCCGGTGCGGATCGAGCTGCCGGTGCGCAACGTCAACCGCACGGTCGGCACGATGCTCGGGCACGAGGTCACCCGGCGCTACGGCGGTGCGGGCCTGCCGGACGGCACGATCGAGGTCGTGCTGACCGGGTCCGCGGGCCAGTCGTTCGGGGCGTTCCTGCCGCGTGGCGTCACGCTGCGGCTCGAGGGCGACGCGAACGACTACGTCGGCAAGGGCCTGTCCGGCGGCCGGATCGTCGTGCGGCCCGACCGCAACGCGGTGCTGAGCGGCGAGCACAACGTCATCGCCGGCAACGTGATCGGCTACGGCGCGACGTCCGGGGACATGTTCCTGCGCGGCGTCGTGGGGGAGCGGTTCGGCGTCCGGAACTCCGGCGCGACGCTGGTCGTCGAGGGCGTGGGCGACCACGGCTGCGAGTACATGACCGGCGGCACCGTCCTGGTGCTCGGCCGCACGGGCCGCAACTTCGCGGCGGGCATGTCCGGCGGCACGGCGTACGTGCTCGACCTCAAGCCCGAGCGGGTCAACGTGCAGGCGGCCGCCTCCGGCGAGCTCGGGCTGGCGCCGCTGGACGACGAGGACGCGACGGTCGTGCTCGGCCTGCTGCGCTGGCAGCAGGAGGAGACCGGGTCCCGCGTCGCCGCCGAGCTGCTGGCCGACTGGGACGCGGCGCGCGCGCGGTTCACCCGGGTGCAGCCGACCGAGTACGCCCGGGTGCGCGTGGCGCTGGCGAAGGCCGAGGCGGACGGGCTGGACCCGAGCGCGCCCGGCGTGTGGGAGGGCATTCTGGAGGTGGCACGTGGCTGACCCCCGTGGGTTCCTGAAGGAGCGGGAGCGCGAGCTCCCGCCGAGCCGGCCGGTCGCGCTGCGGCTGATGGACTGGCGCGAGGTGCACGAGCACCGCAGCGCCGCCGACGACCCGCAGGCGGCGACCCTGCTGCACAAGCAGGCCGGGCGCTGCATGGACTGCGGCGTGCCGTTCTGCCACAACGGCTGCCCGCTCGGGAACCTCATCCCCGAGTGGAACGACCTGGTGTGGCGCGGTCAGTGGGGCGACGCGATCGACCGGCTGCACGCGACGAACAACTTCCCCGAGTTCACCGGGCGGATCTGCCCCGCCCCGTGCGAGTCGGCGTGCGTGCTCGGCATCAACCAGCCGGCGGTCACGATCAAGAACATCGAGGTCTCGATCATCGACGAGGCGTTCGACCGGGGTCTGGTGCACCCGCAGGTGCCGCAGCGCCTGTCCGGGCACACCGTCGCCGTCGTGGGCTCCGGTCCCGCCGGGCTGGCGGCGGCCCAGCAGCTGACCCGCGCCGGGCACACCGTGGCGGTCTACGAGCGGGACGACGCGATCGGCGGCCTGCTGCGCTACGGCGTGCCGGACTTCAAGCTGGAGAAGCGGCACATCGACCGCCGCCTCGAGCAGATGGTCGCCGAGGGCACCCGGTTCCGCCCGAACGTGGAGATCGGCCGGGACGTCACCTGGGCGCAGCTGCGCGCCCGGTACGACGCCGTCGTGGTGGCGACCGGGGCGACCGTCCCGCGCGAGCTGCCGCTGCCCGGGCGCGAGCTCGCGGGCATCCACCCGGCGATGGAGTACCTGCACCGGGCAGGACGTCCCGGACGCCATCGACGCGGCCGGCAAGCACGTCGTCGTCATCGGCGGCGGCGACACCGGTTCGGACTGCGTCGGCACCGCGCTGCGCCAGGGTGCGGCGTCCGTGACCACGCTCGCGATCGGCAAGCAGCCGCCCGTCGAGCGACCGGCGAACCAGCCCTGGCCGACCGACCCCGTCCTGTTCGAGGTGTCGTCCTCGCACGAGGAGGGCGGCGAGCGCGCGTTCCTGGCGTCGACCGTGGCCTTCCTCGGCGACGACGACGGCACCGTGACGCACCTGCGCCTCGCGACGACCGAGTACCTGCCCGACGGCCGGCGCGTGCCGACGGCGGGCACCGAGCGGGACATCCCGGCCGACCTCGTGCTCATCGCGATGGGCTTCACCGGCCCGGAGACCGAGGACCTGGTCGCCCAGGCCGGGGTGGACCTCACGGCGCGCGGCACGGTCGCCCGGACGGACGACTTCGCGACGTCCGTGCCCGGCGTGTTCGTCGCCGGCGACGCCGGCCGCGGGCAGTCGCTGATCGTGTGGGCGATCGCCGAGGGGCGCGCCGCCGCCGCCGCGGTCGACACCTACCTGAACGGCAGCACCGAGCTCCCGGCCCCCGTGACGGCCGGGACGGTCGCGCTGCGCGCCTGAGCACCCCGCCCGCCGGTGCCCGGGGCGCGCGCTGCGCCCCGGGCACCGGCGTGTCCGGCACGTGGGACACCATGCCCACGGACCGGGCGGAGCCGGGAC
>DAMBCY010000050.1:6221-16085 GCA_032056255.1 Cellulomonas sp.
CCGGGACGTTCGGTCCAGGGTGGCGGCCCGGTCGCGGCGTAGGTTCGGGCACCATGGCTGACCCCCGCGGCTTCCTCGCCCACCGCTCGCGCGAGCTCCCCCCGAACCGGCCCGTGCCGCTGCGCCTGCTGGACTGGCGCGAGGTGCACGAGCACCGCGCGGGCGACCCGGAGGACCTGGCGCGGATCGGCCGGCAGTCGTCCCGGTGCATGGACTGCGGCGTGCCGTTCTGCCACCACGCCTGCCCGCTCGGCAACCTCATGCCGGAGTGGAACGACCTGGTCTGGCGCGGCCTGTGGCCCGAGGCGGTCGAGCGGATGCACGCGACCAACAACTTCCCGGAGGTCACGGGCCGGGTCTGCCCGGCGCTCTGCGAGGCGTCCTGCGTGCTCGGGCTGAACCAGGAGGCCGTGACGATCCGCGAGATCGAGCTCGCGATCGCCGAGGAGGGGTTCGCCCGGCACCTCGTGACGCCGCAGGTGCCCTCGTGGCAGACCGGGCACACCGTCGCGGTGGTCGGCTCCGGGCCGGCCGGGCTCGCCGCCGCCCAGCAGCTCACGCGGGCGGGCCACACCGTCGCCGTCTTCGAGCGCGCCGACGCCCCCGGCGGCCTGCTGCGGTACGGCATCCCGGAGTACAAGCTGGAGAAGGCGGTCGTGGACCGCCGGATCGAGCAGATGACCGCCGAGGGCACCCGGTTCCGGTGCGGCGTCGAGGTCGGCGTGGACGTCACCGGCGACGAGCTGCGCGAGGCGTACGACGCCGTGCTGCTGTGCGTGGGCTCCACCGTGCCCCGCGACCTGCCGGTCCCCGGTCGCGACCTGGCGGGCGTGCTGCCCGCGATGGACTACCTGCGGCCCGCGAACCGCGTCGCCGTCGGGCAGACCGTGCGCGACCAGGTGGTCGCCACCGGCCTGGACGTGGTGGTGATCGGCGGCGGCGACACCGGAGCGGACTGCCTCGGCACCGCCCTGCGCCAGGGCGCGCGCTCGGTGACGCAGCTCGAGATCATGCCGGCCCCGCCGGAGCTGCGGCCCGAGGCCCAGCCGTGGCCGACCTGGCCGGTGCTGTTCAAGGTCTCGTCCGCGCACGAGGAGGGCGGCGAGCGCGCGTTCGCGGTCGGCACCCAGGAGATGCTCGGCGACGCCGAGGGGCGCGTGCGGGCGCTGCGCCTGCAGGACGTGCGGCTCGTCGACGGCCGTCCCGAGCCGGTGCCGGGCACCGGGCGCGAGGTCCCCGCGCAGCTCGTCCTGCTCGCGCTCGGCTTCACCGGACCGGAGCAGGGAGCGCTCGCCGAGCAGCTCGGGCTGCCGGTCGGGCCGCGCGGGACGTTCGAGCGCACCGACTCCTACGAGACCAAGGTCCCGGGAGTCTTCGTCGCGGGTGACGCAGGGCGCGGCCAGTCGCTCGTCGTCTGGGCCGTGGCGGAGGGACGGGCCGCCGCGGCGGCCGTAGACTCGTCCCTGTCTGGCAGCACCGCTCTGCCTGCTCCGGTGTCCGCGAGCACGGTGGCGATGCGACCGTAAGACCATCAACCGCGCGCGTCCGGGCTCGGCCTCTGCCTGCCAGGACGTTCGGTCCGAACCGTCTGTCACGAAAGGCCTAGGCTTTCCCCCATGCGTAGAGCGAAGATCGTCTGCACCATCGGACCCGCCACGGAGTCCGCCGAGCAGATCCAGGCCCTTGTCGACGCGGGTATGGACGTCGCCCGTCTGAACCGCAGCCACGGCGACACCGAGGTGCACAAGCGCGTGTACGACAACGTGCGCGCCGCCGCGAAGGCCTCCGGCCGGTCCGTGGCCGTCCTGGTCGACCTCCAGGGCCCGAAGATCCGCCTCGGCCGGTTCGTCGAGGGCAAGCACGTGCTCGCCGAGGGCGACACCTTCACCATCACCACCGAGGACGTCCCGGGCACCAAGGAGCTCGTCTCGACGACCCACAAGGGTCTCGCGGACGACGCCCGGGTCGGCGACCCGCTGCTCATCGACGACGGCCGCGTGCTCGTGCGCGTCACCGCCGTCGAGGGCCCGCGCGTCGTGACCCGCGTCGAGGTCGGCGGCCCGGTCTCGAACAACAAGGGCATCAACCTGCCCGGCGTCGCCGTCTCCGTCCCCGCGATGAGCGAGAAGGACGAGGAGGACCTGCGCTGGGCCCTGCGGACCGGTGCCGACATCATCGCCCTGTCCTTCGTCCGGAACGCCGCCGACTACGACGACGTGCGCCGGATCATGGAGGAGGAGGGCCGGGTCGTCCCGGTCATCGCCAAGGTCGAGAAGCCGCAGGCCGTCGAGAACCTGGCCGAGATCGTCGACGCGTTCGACGGCATCATGGTCGCCCGCGGCGACCTGGGCGTCGAGCTCCCGCTGGAGCAGGTGCCGCTCGTCCAGAAGCGCGCGGTCGAGCTCGCCCGCCGCAACGCCAAGCCGGTCATCGTCGCCACCCAGGTGCTCGAGTCCATGACCAACAACCCGCGCCCGACCCGCGCCGAGACCTCGGACTGCGCGAACGCGGTGCTCGACGGCGCCGACGCGGTCATGCTGTCCGGCGAGACCAGCGTGGGCGACTACCCGATCGAGACGGTCCGCACGATGGCCCGGATCATCGAGGCGACCGAGGAGCTCGGCCGGGAGCGCATCGCGCCGCTCGGCTCGACCCCGCACACCCGCGGTGGCGCCATCACCCGCGCCGCGGCCGAGATCGGCGAGACGCTCGGGGTGAAGTACCTCGTGACCTTCACGCAGTCCGGCGACTCCGCGCGCCGCATGTCCCGCCTGCGCTCGTCCATCCCGCTGCTGGCCTTCACGCCCAAGACCTCGGTCCGCAGCGTGCTGTCGCTCAGCTGGGGCGTGCAGACCTACGAGGTCCCGCAGGTCGAGCACACCGACGCCATGGTCGAGCAGGTCGAGCACACCCTGCGCGCGCAGGGCCTCGCCGAGGTCGGCGACTACGTCGTCGTCGTGGCCGGCACGCCGGTCGGCGTCGTCGGGTCGACCAACACGGTCGTCGTGCACAAGATCGGTGACGACGCCGCGGGCCGCGTCGCCTGAGGCAGCACCACCACCGAGGAGCCCCGCAGCCGCGTGCTGCGGGGCTCCTCGCGTCTCCGGGCACGCTCGACGGGGATGCGGGCGTCCGCGGACGGGGCTGTTGGTCCTGGTCCGCGGGGGTCCCGGCGTGATGGAGTGCTCCGCATGACGCGCGCGGGAACGGTGCTGGTCGGGGCGGGGCTGCTCACGGGGATCGCGGTGCTGCGGCACCGCGCGCTGCGCTGGGGGGCGTCGCAGACCGAGCTGGCGGTCGACCTGCCCGGCGACGGGGTGCTGCCGCGGGCGGACGTGGTCGCGACGCGCGGGATCACGGTGCTCGCGGAGCCCGGGGCCGTGTGGCCGTGGCTGGCGCAGCTGGGCTACGGCCGAGGCGGCTTCTACTCCTACGACGCGCTGGAGAACCTGATCGGCCTCGACATCCACTCCGCCGACGAGGTCGTCGAGGAGTGGCAGGGCCTGGCCGTCGGGGACCAGGTGCACCTGGCGCCGCCGGTCGGCCTCGAGGTGCTGGTGGCCGACCCGGGCCGGGCGCTCGTGCTCGCCGGGCAGGCGCCGACGGGGGAGAGCGCTCCGGCGCCGTACGACTTCACCTGGGCGTTCGCGCTGCGTCCCGGTCCGGCGGTGGGCACGACGCGGCTGGTGGTCCGGGAGCGCTACCTGTGCCGCACCCGGTCGGCCCGCCCGGTGGTCGAGGTCGTCGCCGCGGTGAGCACGCTGATGAGCGAACGGATGCTGCGGGGGATCCGCGACCGGGCCGAGGGGATGGCCCGACCCGCGTGACGGGCGGCGGCGTGGCGCCGGGCGGCGGGCGGCCGTAGGTTCGGTCCCGGGAGCCCGCCGGACGGTGCGGGCGCCGGGAGGAGGACGGGCGTGGACGGTGTCGGGGTGCTGGTCGACGGGTTCGGACGGGTCGGGGCGCTGGTGCACGGCGTGCTGGACGGGATCGACGAGGAGACCCTGACGGCGCGGCTCGGGCCGGAGGCGAACACGGTGGCGTGGCTGGTCTGGCACCTGGCACGGGTCGAGGACGCGCAGGTCGCGGACCTCGCGGGCACCGAGCAGGTCTGGACGGCGCAGGGCTTCGCCGACCGGTTCAGGCTGCCGTTCGCCCCGCACGCGACGGGCTACGGCCAGTCCCCGGACGAGGTCGCGCAGGTCCGCACCGGTGCCGCGCTGCTCGGCGAGTACCTGGACGCGACGCGCGCGGCGACCGACGCCTACCTCGCCCGCCTGCAGGACGCCGACCTGGCGCGGGTCGTGGACGAGCGCTGGGACCCGCCGGTCACGGTCGGCGTGCGGCTGGTGAGCGTCCTCGGCGACGTGCTCGAGCACGCCGGGCAGGCGGCCTTCGTGCGCGGCGTCGTGGTGTCCGGGCGCTGAGCCGCCCGGTGCGGGTGGAGCCGGTCGCCCCGGAGGTGGCCGTCGCCCGGCTGGTGGACCGGGTGCTGGACGACCTCGCGGCCGCGCGTGCCGCCGACCCGGACCGCCGGTGGCGGGTGCTCGTCGACGGCGCACCGCCGACGCGACCGGCGGTGTGGGCGGGGCTGCTCGTCGAGCCGCTGCGTGCCCGGGGCCACGCGGTGCTGCGGGTGTCGGCGGGGGATTTCCTGCGCCCGGGCGGCGTGCGGTTCGAGTTCGGGCGGGACGACCCGGACGCGCTGCTCGACACGGCGCTGGACGAGGGCGCGCTGATCCGGGAGGTGCTCGACCCCCTCGGGCCCGGCGGCGCGGGGACGTACCTGCCCGCGCTCTGGGACGCGGCGCGGGACCGGTCGGCCCGGGCGCGCCGGCAGGTGGCCCCGCCGGGGGCGGTGCTGGTGCTGGACGGTGGCCTGCTGCTCGGCCGGTGGTTGCCGGCCGACCTGACCGTGCACCTCGCGGTGCGGCCTGCGACGCTCGCGCGGCTCACCCCGGCCGAGGACGCGTGGCGGCTGACGGCGGAGGACCGGTACCGCGCGGAGGCCGACCCGGAGCAGGCGGCGGACGTGGTGCTGCGGGTGGACGACCCGCGGCACCCGGGCTGGGTGCTGGACCGCTGAGGGGCCGACGGCAAGAGCGGGGCCCGCGGCGACACAGACCGGGTGGACGCCGGAGGTGGGTGCATGTCGGACGGTCGTGGACGGGCCCGGGCGAGGCGTGCCGCCGTGCTGCTCGCGGTGGCTCTGGTGCTCGCCCCGCTCGGCGGGTGCGCCCTGGGCCCCGGGGGTGCCGAGGGTGCGACGTGCGTCAGCTGGGTGTGGTTCGAGAGCCCCGCGGACGCGCTGACCGCCGCGGACCTCGTCGTGCGCACGCACGGCGGGGCGGGCGCGCGGGGGACGGTCGAGGCGTTCGGCGTCGCCGCCGCGGTGCACACGGTCCGGGTGGCGGAGGTGCTGCGGGGCGCCGGTCCCGGGGTCGGCGACGAGATCGACGTCGTCTCCACGCCGGTCACGTGCACCGGGGGCGGGACCTACCCGGACGGCGACCCGCTGGACGCGCCGGGCGACCTCGTGCTGCTGCTGCACCACGACGACGAGGCGGGTGGCTGGCGCACGCTCACGCCGACGCAGGGCGTGGTCCCCCCTGATGCGGACGGGGGTCTGCCGGCGGCGTGGCCGACGGCGAGCACAGCCGGATGAACGCCCCCAGCTCCGCCAGCTGCGCGGGCGTGGCCGGGAGGTGGTCCGTCAGGTGCGGGGAGCGGATCACCACGGCGGCCCACTTCCCGCGGGAGAGCGCGACGTTCAGCCGGTTCCGGGACAGCAGGAACCCCATCCCCCGCGGCACGTCCTCGGGGGTGGACGCGGCCAGGGACACGAGGACCACCGGGGCCTCCTGGCCCTGGAACCGGTCGACCGTCCCCACCCGGACCCCCGTGATCCCCGCCGTCTCCAGAGCCCGGGTGATCGTCCAGACCTGGGCGTTGTACGCGGCCACGACCAGGACGTCCTGCGGCGCGAGGGGCCGCGAGGTCGACCCGTCGGTCCAGGTGCGTCCGAGGACCGCCCGGACCTCCGTGACGACCTGCCGCGCCTCCTGCGTGCTGGACACGGCGTTGCCGGCGTGCTCGACGAGCACGGTCCGCACCCCCGGCGCCACGCCGTCGAGGTGCCGGTCCGCCGCGGAGGGCACCGCGTGCAGCCGGCCCTCGTAGGCCAGGTCGGACACCGGCGCGCAGAGCTCCGGGTGCATCCGCCACGTCGCGTCGAGGAAGTACCCGAGCCCGGGCGGCAGCGTGTCGCGCCCGTCGACGAGCCAGCCCAGCGCGGACGTGTCGACCGGCTCGGGGTGGTGGCCCTGGGACACCTGCGGCAGCTGCTGCGGATCGCCGAGCAGCAGCAGGTTCCGGGCGGCGACGGACACCGCGAACGTGTTCGCCAGCGAGAACTGGCCCGCCTCGTCGATCACGAGCAGGTCGAGGCTCCCGGCGGGGACCCGCGCCGGGTTCGTGAGGTCCCACAGCGTGCCGCCCAGCACGAACCCCGCGGGCTGCGCGTCCCGGAACCGCGCGAACGCGGCCGTGTCCTTCAGCGCGGTCCAGCCGCCGGTCGGCGCCGCCGGGGTCCGCGGCTTCTTGCCCACCGCCGCCGGGGCGACACCCGCGCCGAGGACCTGCGCCAGCATGTTCTCGACCACGGCGTGCGACTGGGCGACGACGCCGACCTTCCAGCCGTCGGCGACCAGCGCCGCGATCACGTGCGAGCCGACGTACGTCTTGCCGGTGCCCGGTGGGCCCTGCACCGCGAGGGCGGACCCGTCGAGGTCGCGCGCCGCCGCCGTGATCGCGGCGAGCACCGCCCCCGGTCCGCCCCCCGGCACCGGGAGCGGGGCGCCGGACGTCGTGCGCGGCGGGACCCGCCGCGCCAGGTCGAGCGCCGCCCGGCGCGGGACGGCGGGCAGCTGCGCCGCGACGTCGGCCGCCAGCCCGCGCAGCGCCTCGGCGATCGTGCCGGTGCGGGGCGGCGGGCACGGGCCCAGTCCCATCGGCAGCCGGTCGTGCGGGCTCCACGCGGCCTTGAGCTGCTCGGTGACCAGGAGCTGGTCGCGCGCCGCCGCGCCGTCGCCGCTCGAGGAGACCTCGGTGACGGTGAACCCCAGGGCGCACCCGCGGGTGGCGTGCTGCGGGACGTCGGCGTGCTCGGGGACGGGGGAGTCGAACAGGCCGAAGCACGCGGTGCCGGGACGCAGCTCGCTGCCGGGCTCGAGGCGACCCGTCATGCGCAGCACCCGCTGCAGCGTGCGGGCGCCGGCCGGGACCCGCCAGCCGGTCAGCACCTCGACCCGCTCGGCCACGAACGTGGACCGCGGGTCCGTCCAGTCGGCCGGGTCCGCGGACAGCCGGTCGTAGTGCGCCCACCAGAACGGCTTGTCCTCCCGCCAGTGGTAGCCCAGCGCGGCACCCAGCAGCGCGACCGCCTGCTGGTCGGCGCTGCGCCGCCCGTCCTCGTGCCGGGCCGGGTCGTCCGCGAACCGCCCGAGCTCCGCGACCAGGGCGTCGTGCTCGGGCGCGGCGTCCCGGGCGCCGTCGGCCGGGGCCGGGCCGTCGGGCGCCGCCGGGCCGTCGGGCGCCGCCGGGACCGGGGGCAGCGGGTGCACCCCCACGTCGGCGGCCCGTTCCAGCAGCCAGTCGCGCAGCCGCCGGGTGGAGTCGCAGTCGTCCGCGTTGTACGCCGCGATGGCGTCCAGCGCCGCCGTCCACCCCTCGAGGTCGCCCGCGTCGCGCCGGGCGCACGCCTGCGCGTACGCATCGATCGAGTCGCCCGCCGTCGTCACGTCCCCCGTCCGTGACCCCGGCAGGTACAGCGCCTCCAGCTTCTTCAGCGACGACGACCGCTGACCGGTGCGCAGCGCACCCCGCACCGTGGCGTACAGGTCGACCAGGACACCCGCCCGCAGCAGCCCGTCCACCGCCGCCTCGCCGACCCCGTGCCGTGCCGCCAGCCGCAGCAGCGCCGTCTTCTCGTACGGGGCGTAGTGGTACACGTGCATCCCCGGGTGCGCGGCCCGCCGCTCGTGGACGTAGGCGAGGAAGTCGAGCAGCGCCTGCTTCTCCTGCGCGCGGTCGTGCGCCCAGAGCGCCCGGAACGGTGCCGCGCCCCCGGGGACGGTCGGCGCCTCGACGAGGCCGAACAGGTACTCCAGGCCCCAGACCGCGGGCTGCCCGTCCCGGCCGACCTCCCCGGCGGAGAACAGCGGATCGCCCTCGAAGTCGAAGAACACGTCGCCGGGGTCCGGGGCCGGGAGCGCGCCGACCGGCGCCGGGTCCACCAGCTCCCACAGCACCGTCCCGTCACCGGCGTCCTGCCGCGACTGCAACGCGGCCTGCGCCCGCAGCCGGGCGAGCGTCTCCGTCCCGACCCCGTCGACGGGCGCCGTGCGTGCGGCCAGGTCCTCGACCGAGCGGACCCCCGCCGCCCGCAGCCGGACCGCCTGGTCGCCGCGGACCCCCTGGACCAGCAGCACGTCCCGGCGCGCCTCCACCTCGGGCGCGCACACGTCGCACCGCCCGCACGCCCGGTACCGCGGATCGCCCCACGTGACCGCGGTCCCGGCCTCGCGGTGCGCGTCGAGCAGCACCCGGAGCCGGTCGCGGTGCTCGCGGTACACCGGCACCAGGTCCCGCAGCCGGTGCCGGGTGGTGCGCCCGTCGCCGAGCACCAGCTCGGCGTGCTCGGTCACGTCGACCCCGCCGGCCCGCAGCTGGTCCGCGTACGCCGCGAGCTGCAGCAGCGCGGTGGGACGCTCGTGCCGCGCGAGCTTGGCGTCCACCACCGTGTACCGCGGGGTCGGGTGCTCCGGGTCGCGTACCAGGAAGTCCGCGTACCCCGCGAACGTCCCGTCGTAGAGCGCGGCCTGCGCGAGCACGTCCACGCCGGCGCGCAGCAGCTCCAGCGTGCGCGCGTGCGCCGCCGTCAGCGCCTCGTCCGTGCGCTGCCGCGGGCGCGCCAGCAGCAGCACGCCGCGACCCGTCGCGCGGTCGAACGCGCCGTGCTCCGCGCGGTACGCCTCCAGCAGGTGCTGCTCGTGCGCGGCGCCCAGCCGGCCCGCCCGGGCCGCCGTCGCGTCGACGGTGCGCGGGACCGCCGGGCCGGTGCCCAGGGCGGCGTCGAGCGTCCGGACCACGGCGAACGGGCACGCGGCGGCCTCCGCCAGGTCGGTGGCGGACAGCACCAGCGTCGCGTCGTCGAGGATCTGCACGGGTACGAGGCTAGGGGCGACCTCGGACATCCGGGCACGGTCCGGCCGGCGTGCGGGCGAGCGGTCCACCGGGTCCACCCGGTCGCGCGCCGGACCACGCGCTGGACATCCGCGCACCCGGGGGAGCAGCGTGAGCCCCGGAGGGTCGCGATGGCACGCGTGCTGATGGTCACCTGGGACGGCGGCGGCAACGTCGCGCCGGCGCTCGCCGTCGCCCGGGAGCTGCGGCGCCGGGGCGACGACGTGCGGTTCCTCGGGCAGGAGCGGCAGCGCGCGGAGCTGGGGCGCGCCGGGTTCGGCGTCACGGCCTACACCCGGCCCGGCCCGTGGACCGCGACCGACGAGCGCGGGACCGTCCGGAACGCGGTGGGCTTCCTCCGCCTGCTGGCGGGTCGCAGCCTCGGTCGGGACCTCCTGCGCGAGGTGGCGCAGCGCCCCGTCGACCTGGTCGTGGTCGACTGCCTGCTGTACGGCGTGCTGGACGCCGCCTCCCGGGCACGCCTCCCGCACGTCGTCCTGGTGCACTCGCTGTTCGCCGCGGTGGAGCAGACGATGGCCGGCGGAGCGGCCGGGACCGTCGCCCGGCTGCTCGGGCTGGACCCGTGGCCGCTCTGGTCGGCGGCCGACGCCGTGCTCGTGG
>DAMBCY010000051.1:0-15536 GCA_032056255.1 Cellulomonas sp.
CCGGTTCTCCGCGGAGTAGACCACCCGGTGCGCGATGGCGTCCGCCGGGTCGCGGAACGACACGGGCTCGCCGAACAGCCGCAGCGTCCCGTCGTCCGGCCGGTCCACGCCGCTCAGCAGCCGCACCAGCTCCGTGCGGCCCGACCCGAGCAGCCCCGCGACGGCGACCACCTCGCCCTCCGCGACGTCCAGGTCGAACGGCGCGACCGCGCCCGCGCGGCCCAGCCCGTCGGCGCGCAGCACCGACCCGTCGTCGGGCTCCCCCGGGACCGCCGGGTCCAGGTCGTCCGGCGGCGGCGCCGGGGCGGGGATCGCGTCCAGCGCCGGCAGGTCCTTGCCGATCATCCGCCGCACCAGGTCCACCCGCAGGATCTCGCCCGTCAGGTACTCCCCGACCCGGCGCCCGTCCCGCAGCACCGTCAGCCGGTCCGCGATCTCGTACACCTGCTCCAGGAAGTGCGACACGAACACCACCGCGATCCCGGCGTCCCGCATCCGGCGCACCGTGCGGAACAGCTCGGTGACCTCGTCGGGGTCCAGCGACGACGTCGGCTCGTCCAGCACCACCACCCGCGGGCGCACGACCGTCGCCCGGGCGATCGCCACGAGCTGCTGCACCGCCATCGGGTGCGCGCCCAGCCGGGACGCCGGGGCGACGTCCACCCCGAGGTCGGCGAGCGCCCGCGCTGCGCTGTCCCGCATCGCCCGCTTCGAGATCAGCCCGAACCGCCGGTCCTCGTGCCCCAGCATCACGTTCTCCGCGACCGACAGGTTCGGCAGCAGGTCGAGCTCCTGGTACACCGCACGGATCCCGAGCCGGAGCGCGTCCGCCGGGCGCGCCGGCCGCACCGGCACGCCGTCCAGCAGCACCAGGCCGCCGTCCGGCTGCTGCACCCCGGTCAGCACCTTGAGCAGCGTGGACTTCCCGGCGCCGTTCTCGCCCAGCAGGGCGTGCACCTCGCCGCCGAACAGCCGCAGCGACACCGCGTCCAGCGCGGTGGTGCCCGGGAACGCCACGGTGACGTCCCGCATCTCCACGATCGGCTCCGGCGTCATCGCCCGCTCGCTCCCGTCCACGACCGCGCAGCCCTGCGCGTCCGCGGGCCATGGTACGGCCCGCGCGCCCTGGTCAGGCCGCGGCGATGCGCTCGCGCGCGCGGGCGCGGGCCCAGTCCTCCGCGGCGTGCACGTCCGCGACCGAGCCGGCCGGCGCGCCCGGGTAGGCGTCCAGCACGGCCTCGACGGTCCCCACCACGTCGAGGAACCCGAGGCGACCGGCGAGGAACGCCGCCACGGCCTCCTCGTTCGCCGCGTTGTACACCGCCGGATGCGTAGGCGACGCGGCGACGGCCGCCCGCGCGAGCTCGACGGCGCCGAACACGTCCTCGTCCGGCGGCTCGAACGTCCAGGACGCCGCCCGGGTCCAGTCGCACGACGGCACGGCATCCGGCAGCCGGTCCGGCCAGGACAGCCCCAGCGCGATCGGCAGCCGCATGTCCGGCGGGGATGCCTGCGCGATCGTCGACCCGTCCGCGAACTCGACCATCGAGTGCACGACCGACTGCGGGTGCACCACGACCTGGATGTCCGCGACCGGCACGTCGAACAAGAGGTGCGCCTCGATCAGCTCCAGGCCCTTGTTCACCATCGTCGCGGAGTTCACCGTGACGACCGGTCCCATCGACCAGGTGGGGTGCGCCAGCGCCTGCTCGGGCGTGACGTCGGCGAGCTCCGCGCGGCTCCGTCCCCGGAACGGCCCGCCCGACGCGGTCAGCACGAGGCGCCGGACCTCGCCGCGGGCGCCGCCGCGCAGGCACTGGGCGATCGCCGAGTGCTCCGAGTCCACCGGGACCACCTGCCCGGGCCGCTGCACGGCGGCGCGGACGAGCGCGCCGCCGGCCACCAGCGACTCCTTGTTCGCCAGCGCCAGCGTGCTGCCCGAGCCCAGGGCGGCCAGCGTCGGACCGAGGCCGACCGAGCCGGTGATCCCGTTGAGCACGACGTCCGCGCCCCGGGCCGCGAGCTGCGTGGCCGCGTCCGGGCCGGTCAGCACCTCCACGCCCATCTGCCGCAGCCCGGCCTCTGTCGAGGCGCGCACCAGCTCGGCGAACACGGCCCCGGCGGCGTCCGGGTCCGCGACCGCGACCGTCTGCGCCCCCAGCGCGACCGCCTGCCGGGCGAGCGCCGCGGGGTCCGCCCCGCCCGCGCTCAGACCCGTGACCCGGAACCGGTCCGGGTGGCGGGTGGTCACGTCGACGGCCTGGGTGCCGATCGATCCGGTGGAGCCGAGCAGGACGACGGTGCGCTGGTTCACCCGCCCCATCCTGCCCGAGGGGGGCAGTCAGCCCGCCCAGACGTCGTCGAACACCCGCAGGAAGTTCCCCCCGAGGATCTTGCGCACGGTCGCCTCGTCGTACCCGGCTCCGAGCATCGCCGCCGTGATCGCCGGCAGCTCGGCGGCCTCGGTCAGCCCCTCCACCAGGTGCTCCTGCCAGGTGTACGGGCCGAACCAGGTGGCGACGAACTCCTGGTCGGGTAGCGCGAGCACGTCCGCCTCGGACAGCGACTCGTCGAGGTCGGAGCCGATGCCGACGTGGTCCGGCCCGACGAGGTCCACGAGGTAGTCGATGTGCGCCAGGTAGTCGGCGATGGTGGGACGCCGACCGGTGGTGTCGAGCTGCACGAAGGTCGACAGCGTGGTCAGGCCGATGACGCCGCCGGTCTCGGCGACGGCCTTGAGGAGGGCGTCGGACTTCGCCCGGATGTGCGGGGTGAGCGCGTACGGGTGCGCGTGGGTGAGCACGACGGTGCGGGTGGCCCGGTCGATCACGTCGAAGGACGTGGCCTCGCTGGTGTGGGACAGGTCGACAAGCACACCCGTCTGCTCCATCTCGCGGACGAGGTCGATGCCGAAGCGGCTGAGCTTGCCGGGGCTCGGCTCGCCGCACCCGTCGCCGACGGTGTTGCGCTGCTGGTAGGTGAGCTGCAGGATCCGCACGCCGAGGTCGTAGAACGTACCGAGCCGGCCGAGGTCGCGGTCGAGGAAGGCGGTGTCCTGCGGGCCGAAGACGATCCCGCCCGTGCCGGAGGCGTGCGCGGCGCGGATGTCGTCCGCGGTCAGGCACAGCCGGACCTTGTCGGCGTTGGCCTCGATCCACCGTCGGCAGTCGTTGACCTGGCCGAGCGCCTCGGCCAGGCCGGCGTCCGGGTCGGTGACGGTGTGGTTGGTGGCGGTGACGCCGCCGTCGGTGTACCGGTCCCACCGGACGGGGCGGGACTGACCCTTCCGGTAGACGACGGAGCTGGCGTCGATCACGACGGCGTCGCGGTGCAGCCGGCGGGCGCGCTCGGCGAGGTCGGGGTCGACGGTCGGGGTGGGGTGAGGCACGGTCAGTCCTTCCGAGAGGGGTCGAGCGGTCGGCCGGCCCGCCGCGCGCGCTGCGCTCGGGGGTCCGGAAGTGGGGACGCGGCGACGAGCCGCTGGGTGTAGGGGTCCTGCGGGCGCCGCAGCACGTCGCCGACCTGCCCCTCCTCCACCACCCTCCCGGTGCGCAGCACGGCGACGCGGTCGCAGAGCTGGTCGACCACGGCGAGGTCGTGGCTGATGAACAGGCAGGCGAAGCCCAGCTCGGCCTGCAGCTCGCGGAACAGGTCGAGCACCTGGGCCTGGACCGAGACGTCCAGGGCGCTGGTCGGCTCGTCGGCGATGAGCAGCCGCGGGTCGAGCGAGATCGCCCGCGCGATGGAGACGCGCTGGCGCTGACCGCCCGACAGCTCGTGCGGCCGTCGGGCACCGAACGCGCGCGGGAGGCGCACCGCGTCCAGCAGCTCGCCCACCCGGGCCTGCAGCGCGCGGCCCCGCAGGCCCCGGTGGACGAGCACGGACTCACCGATGCTCTCAGCGACCGTGTATCGCGGGTCCAGCGAGGTCATCGGGTTCTGGAAGACCATCCCGGTGGACCGCCGGTGGGCCCGGAGCCGGGGACCACGCAGCGCGGCGAGGTCGGCACCGACGCTGCGCACGTGGCCCGCGGCGAGCGGCACCGCACCCACCGCGACTCGGCCGAGGGTCGACTTGCCGGACCCGGACTCGCCGACGAGGCCGAGGAACTCCCCCGGACCCACGCGCAGGTCGACGCCGTCGACCGCCCGGAACGCAGGACCGCGTCGCGCGCGCCGGTACTCGACCACGGCGTCGGTCAGCTCCAGCACCGGGTCCGGGGAGCGCGTCGGGGCTGCCGCGGACGGCCGGTCCTCGATGTCGATGCGCGGCACAGCGGCGAGCAGATGGCGGGTGTACTGCTCCTGCGGCGCGTAGAACAGGTCGTCGACGTCCGCGCTCTCGACGACCCGGCCGTGCCGCATCACCACGACCCGGTCGGCGAAGTCCGCGACCACACCCATGTCGTGGGTGATCAGCAGCACGGCCGTGCCGGTCGCGGCGCGCAGGCTGCGCAGCAGGTCGAGGATCTCGGCCTGGACGGTCACGTCGAGGGCGGTCGTCGGCTCGTCGGCGACGAGCAGGTCCGGGGCGCCCGCGAGTGCCATCGCGATCATGATCCGCTGGCACTGCCCGCCGGAGAACTGGTGGGCGTAGTACCCGACGCGGACCGCCGGCTCCGGGATGCCCACCAGCTCCAGCAGCTCGACGGCCCGGCGGCGCGCGGTGCGCCGCGAGACGGAACCGTCGTGCTGGCGGACCGCCTCGGCGAGCTGGAACCCCACGGTGAGCACGGGGTTCAGGGCCGCGACCGGGTCCTGGAAGACGACGCCGATGCTCCGCGGGCTCAGCCGCCGGCGGCGGGCGCGGCCGAGCCCGAGCAGCTCGACGCCGTCGACCCGGACGGACCCGTCGAGGCTGACCCCGCCCGGCAGCAGACCGAGCACCGCGAGGGCGGTCACGCTCTTGCCCGATCCGGACTCGCCGACGAGAGCCACGACCTCGCCGGCCTCGACGTGGAAGCTGACGTCGTCGACCGCCGCGGGCGTGCCGGGCGCCGAGGTGAAGGCGACCCGCAGGTGCTCGACCGCCAGCAGCGGCGCGGGCGCCGGAGCGTCGGGTGCGACGACGATGCTCATGACCGTCCCTTTCCGGATCGCGGGTCCAGGACGTCACGGATCTCGTCGCCGAAGAAGTTCAGCGCGAGGACCGTCAGGACGATGGCGAGCCCGGGCAGCGTCGCCGCCCACCAGGACTCGTAGATGTACTGCCGTGCCTCGGCGATCATCAGCCCCCAGCTCGGGGCGGGGGGCTGGACACCGAGCCCGAGGAAGGACAGGGACGCCTCGAGCAGGACGAGCCGGGCCATCTCCGCGGTGAGGAAGATGATCACGCTGGTCGCCGCGTTGGGCATGAGGTGCCGGAAGATCGTCCGGCCCCGGCCGACACCGGCGATCTCGGCGGCGGTGACGAACTCCTGCCGCCGCAGCGAGAGCACCGTGCCGCGGACGAGCCTCGCGTACGGGGCCCAGCCGATCACGCCGAGGATGAGGATCAGGTTCCGGGTGCTCGGCCCGAAGGCGGCGACCACTGCGATGATCAGGACGATCGCCGGGAAGGCCAGCTGCACGTCGACGAGCCGCATCGTCAGCGCGTCGACCCAGCCGCCGAAGTACCCGGCGCACAGCCCGGCCACGACCCCGATCAGCAGCCCGATCGCGGAGGCGCACAGGACGATGAGCAGGGTCGCGCGGGTGCCGGCGACGAGCATGGACGCGATGTCCCGCCCGAGCGCGTCGGTGCCGAGCAGGTGCGCGCCGCTCCCGCCGACCACGAACGCGGGCGGCAGGAGCCGGGCGCCCTGGTCGCCCCTGGCCGGGTCGTGCGGCAGCAGGCCGACCGGCCAGAGGGCGCAGACGGCGAAGAAGAGGAGGACCGCCGCACCGAAGACGGCTGCCGGCCGGCGGGCCAGCCGGCGCAGCGGCGAGTCCTGCCGGGGCAGGGGGACCGCGGCCGGCAGGACCGGCTCGGTCTGCTGGATATCGGTCATGACAGACGGATCCTCGGGTCCAGGAAGCTGTAGGAGAGGTCGACGACGAGATTGATCACCACGAAGACGGCGGCGGCGAACAGGACGACGCCCTGCACGACCGGGAAGTCGCGGGTGGAGATGGCGTTGACGAGGAGCTGCCCGACGCCGGGCCAGGAGAACACGATCTCGGTGATCACGGCACCACCGAGCGCGGCTCCGACCTGGAGGCCGACGATCGTCACCACCGGGATCAGCGCGCCCTTGAGGACGTGCACCACGATCACCCGCGCCTCCGACATCCCGGTCGAGCGGGCCGTCCGGACGAAGTCCTGGGTGACCACGTCCATCACCGAGCCCCGTGTCACCCGCAGCACCGGCGGCAGCAGGAAGAAGCCCAGTGTGATGCTGGGCAGCACGAGGTTGCGCCAGTCACCCATGCCGACGGTGGGCAGCATCCCCCAGGCCACCCCGAAGACCAGGATGAGCAGGATGCCCAGGAAGAACGTCGGGATCGCCTGCCCGAACAGCGCGAGGAACCGCCCGACGTAGTCCAGCGCCGAGCCGGGCCGGATGCCGCCCAGCACGCCGAGCACGATCCCCAGCACCCCCGCGAGCACCATGGCTCCGACCGCGAGCTGGACGGTCGCAGGCAGGCGGTCGGCGATCAGGCCCACGACCGGCGAGCTGTAGCGGATGGAGTCCCCGAGGTCGCCGGTGAGGGCGTCCCGCAGGAACGTCACGTACTGCACCACGAGCGACTCGTCGAGGCCGTGGCGGCGGCGGAACTCGGCCACCGCCTCGGGCGGCGTCTCCGACGGCAGCAGCACGGCGGCGGGATCACCGGTCATCCGCACGACGAGGAAGACGACGAGCGTCACCCCGAGCAGCGTGGGGATGGTCTGCAGCACCCGGCCGGCCAGCAGTCTGAGCATGGCGGTCCCTCTCTGTCGGTCATCGGTCGCCGGCGGCCGTCGGTCCTGTGTCGGTGGGGTGCGGGCTCTCGCACCCCACCGACGGCTCACCGCCAGGTCACCCGGTCACTCGGTCGCGAGCGCACGCAGGTCGAGGAACTGCGAGGCCCGGGGTTCGAAGCCGGACAGGCCAGCGTCCATCAGGTACGTGTCCTCGCCCTGGAACAGCGGCACGAAGGCCGGGTCCTCCTGGAAGATGTCGCTCATCTCGCGGAAGATCGCCCGCCGCTCGTCGGCGTCGGCCGTGGCCATCTCCTGCTCGATCAGCGCATCGATCGCCGGGATGCTCGAGTAGGAGTACGTCGAGCCGGACTGGAACTGCTGGTACATGAAGTGCGCGTCGGGCGGCGGCAGGGAGCCCATCAGCGCCATGTCGTTCAGCTCGAGCGAGGTGAGCTGGGTGAGGAAGGTGCCGGACTCCAGCACCTCCTGCTCGACGGTGACGCCCACCTCGGCGAGCTGGGCCGCGATCGCCTGACCGAGCTCGGCGTCCTGGGCGTAGCGGCCGCTGGAGTACGTGAAGACGACCTCGAAGCCGTCCGGGTAACCGGCCTCGGCGAGCAGCTCGCGTGCCCGGTCGGGGTCGTACTCGACAGTCGCGACGTCCGGGTCGAAGCCGAAGTAGCTCTCGACCAGCACCTGGCCGGTGAGCTGGCTGCCGAGACCGCCGAGCTGCTGGTCGATGAGCGACTGCGTGTCGATCGCGTACCAGAGCGCACGGCGCACGGCCGGGTCCTGCAAGGGAGTGTCGGTCAGGGTGCTGAGGATCAGGTAGAACACCCGGTTGGACGGGCGGGTGACGAAGCTCAGGCCCGAGGAGTTCCGCGCGGTCTCGACCGACCCGACCGGGATGTCGTTCATCAGGTCGATCTGACCGCTCTGGATCGCCGCCATCTGGGCCGACTTGTCGGGGATCACCTGGAACGTGACCTCGTCGACAGCCGGTGCGCCGTCCCAGTAGTCGGGGTTCGCGGTGAGCGAGACCCGCTCGCCGCGCACCCACTCGTCGAGCACGTACGGGCCGGTGCCGACCGGTGCTGAGCCGAACTCCTCCTCGCCGACCTCGGCCAGATAGTCCTTCGGGTACTGGAACGAGCCCATCGCGAGCGCCAGCGGCATCAGACCGGTGGGCGAGGCGCTGGTGACGTCCACCGTGTGCTCGTCGACCGCCTCGGCGGACTCGATCATGCTGACGAAGGCCGAGTACGCCGGGGCCGCCAGCATGACCTCGTCGAGGCTGTAGACGACGCTCTCGGCGTCGAACGGCTCCCCGTTGGTGAAGGTCACGCCCTCGCGCAGGGTCAGCCGCAGGGTGGTGTCGTCCACCTGCTCCCAGGCGGTGGCCAGCCGCGGCTCGAACTGCGTGGCGTCGACCGAGAACTCGATGAGCTTCTCGGTGATCTGCTCCGAGACGTTGATCTCCTGCTGGACGGTCGAGCTCGCTCCGAGGAGGCTGCGCGGGTCCGCCGTGAGGGCGATCGTCAGCGAGGTGGGCTCGTCGCCCTCAGGCGCCGTCCCGCCCGACGAGCACGCGGCGAGGCCCAGCACCGCTACCGCCGCGAGGGCGACGGCCGCGCGCCGTCTGCCCGGGGTCGGCCGTGCCGTCCCCTCGGGTCCCGTATTCCTGGATGTGTGCATGGGGGTCTCCGTCCTTCGTCGCCTCGTGGCGTGGTGGTGGATGACTCGTCGTGCTGCTCTGGTGCGCCCGCCGTGCGGATCAGGCCGGGACCGTGCCCGAGGCGAGGCCCGCGGGTGCGCGGTACTGCCACCGCCCGTCCAGCAGGACGCCGACCGGCGCGGCGGCCGCCGCGTGGTCGATCGTCGGGTCACCGTCCAGCAGGAGGAGGTCCGCGCGGCAGCCGACCGCGATCCGGCCGAGATCATCCCGGCCCAGGGCGCGTGCGCCGCCGAGGGTGGCCGCCTCCATCGCCTCGAACGCCGTGTACCCGGAGTCGACCAGGATCCGCATCTCGGCCGCGATGCCCCCGTGCACGCAGTCGCTGCCCAGCGCGATGCTCACGCCGGCAGCGCGGGCCCGGGGCAGCATGGTCAGCGCCCGGGCATAGAAGCCGGGCATGAACGCCTGCGTGCTGGGCGGGACGCGCGGGTCGGTGCAGTAGGCCTCGGCGACCGCCATGGTGACGATCAGGACCACGTCGTGCTCCCGGAGCAGGTGCAGCTGGTCGTCGGTCAGCAGCGCCCCGTGCTCGAGGGTGTCGATCCCCGCCAGCACAGCGTCGGTCACGCCCTGCCCGCCGTGGCCGTGCGCCGCGACCCGCATCCCGAGCCGGTGCGCCTCGTCCACCAGCGCGGCGACCTCGTGCGGCGTGTACTCGGCGCGGCTCTGGTCCGAGCCGACGGTGCCGATGCCCCCGGAGGCCATGAACTTGATGAAGTCGGCGCCGTCGCGCAGGTTCTCGCGCACCCGTGCCCGCAGCGCGCCCTCGCCGTCCGTCTGCCGGGAGATGTACCAGGCGTGGCCACCCGTGCGGGCGATGGGCGAGACCGATCGCAGCACGCGGGGGCCCGGGACCACGCCGCGGCGCAGCGCGTCGATCCACACCGGCTCGACGTCGGGACGCTCGCCGCAGTCCCGGATCGTGGTGACGCCGCCCTCGAGCATGGCGCGGAGGTTGGCGACGCCCTTGATCAGCATCTCGCCGTGGCTCTCGCGGGCCTGAGCGCCCTCGTCGCCGACGTCGATGCCGATGTGCTCGTGGCAGTCGATGAAGCCGGGGACCGCGGTGAGATCGCAGTCCGCGTCCACCGTCTGCTCCCGGTCGGGGTCCCGATCGACGGCGGTGATCACGCCGTCGACGGCGTCGATCACCCAAGGCCCGTCCAGAGCGGTGGGCATGCCCGCGGTCCAGATCCGTCGAACTCGAAGTCGCACCTGCTAGCCTCCAGAGGATCAGTGAGTACTTCTTGCACGATGTGGTGACTTGTCGCACAACGTACGGAGCACTCATCCGGCAGGCAAGGAGGGGGTCCGCTTGTTCACAGACTTGTTACACGCGACGGGGTCACTATGCTTCGCGGCAGCGACCACCCTGCCGAAGGAACGGAACCGCCGATGACCACCGCCGTGAGCCCCGCCCGCTACGAGCCGGACGTCCCGATCAAGGTCCTGGGGAAGGCCGGCCAGGTCGTCCGGGTCTTCCTCACCCAGGGCCCGGAGCTGCAGCTCCAGCAGATCGCCGAGGCGACGGGCCTCGACATGTCCACCACCTCCCGCGTGGTCGCGAGCCTGACCGGGATCGGCGTGCTGCGCTTCGACGCGGTGCAGCGCCTCTACTCCCCCGGGCTCATGCTGATCGATCTCAGCCGCTCGGTGCTGTCTCGGTTCGGGTTCCGCGAGCTCGCCCACCGCGAGCTCCTCGCACTGAGCTACGAACGCGGCTGGGCCTGCTTCATGGGCATGCCCGACGACGAGCAGTCCGACCACCTCATCTACATCGAGGCGGTCAGCACGCCTCCCCGCGTGGCCGTCCGCACCGAGGTCGGTCAGCGCCGCGCGGCCACGAGCACGGCGTCAGGCCGCGTCCTGCTCGCCTACGGGCTGATCGACCCCGCACCGTTCATCGCCGCCGAGGACCCCGCGGCGCGCGGCAGCCTGCAGACGTCGCTCGCGGACGTGCGCCGCACCGGGGTCGCCGTCGTGCTGGACGGGGACTTCGTCGGCGTGGCCGCACCGCTGTGGAACGCCAGCGGCGCCGTGGTCGCGACGTTCGGCGCCGAGATCTCACGCGACGCGTTCGTCGCCGGCTCCGAGGAGATCCTGGCGGTCGTGCGGGAGAAGGCGAACGGCATCAGCGCCGCGCTGGCCCTGTCGGCCACCCAGGACCTCGCGTCCCAGTACGGCCAGGGCGCCAGCTCGATGCTGCCCGCCGTGCCTCGCTGACCGCGGCGGCCGACGTGGCCCGCGGGGGTTCCGGACGCCGGGGGCTACTCCGCCGCGAGCAGCACGTCGACCGCGCGCTCGAAGAACGCGTCGACCGGCCCCTCGGCGTACGCCGCGCTGCCCTTGCGCCGGGCGAACACGGCCGAGCGCACCTCCTGCGCGGTCAGCGGCACGTTCTTGTCGAAGTACGCGATCAGCCGGTGGCACAGCGCGTCGACGTCCGACGCGTCGTAGCCGGCCTGCCGGCCCTTGGGCGCCGCGAACCGCTCGCCGTCCGGGCGGGTCAGCCGCCCGTACAGGGTGCGTGCCTGCTCGGCCAGCTGCTCGAGCCACGCCTGCCGGCCGCGCTCGGCGATGAAGTCGGCCCGGGCACGCGCGACGAACGCCGCCTCCAGGCGGTCCAGCGCCGCGTCGACCGCCGTGGTCGAGTAGCCGTGCCGCACGAGGTCGAACGCCACGGTGCGCACGTCCTTGCTGGACAGCGCGCCGGCGGGACCCTGCTCGTAGACGGTGCGGGCGTGCGTGAAGAAGTCGTCGACCTCCTCGGGGTGGTAGCCCGTGCGCATCCCGGTGACCTTCCGGAACATGGCCCCGCCGCTCATCAGTCCTCCTCTGCGGCGAGCTGGCCGCACGCACCGTCGATGTCGCTGCCGCGGGTGTCCCGGACGGTGGTCGGGATCCCGTGTGCGCGCAAGCGTGCCACGAATTCCTGTTCGACGGCTGGGTCGCTCGCGGTCCACCTCGAACCCGGCGTCGGGTTCAGCGGGATCGGGTTGCAGTGCACCCAGCCGCGTCCGCGCCGGTTCAGCTCCGTGCCGAGCAGGTCCGCGCGCCACGCCTGGTCGTTGATGTCCCGCATCAGCGCGTACTCGATGGACACCCGGCGGCCGGTCGCCTGGAAGTACTCGTACGCGACGTCGATCGTCTCCTTGACGCTCCACCGCGTGTTGATCGGCACCAGCTCGTTGCGCAGCTCGTCGTCCGGCGCGTGCAGCGACAGGGCCAGCGTCACCGGGATGCCCTCGCCCGCCAGCTTGCGCATGGCCGGGACCAGGCCGACGGTCGAGACCGTGATGTTCCGGGCCGACATGCCGAGGCCCTGCGGCACCGGCGCGATCAGCCGGCGCACGGTCTCCATCACCGTCTTGTAGTTCGCGAGCGGCTCGCCCATCCCCATGAACACGACGTTCGACAGCCGCGTGGGGCCGCCCGGCACCTCGCCGGCGACCAGCG
Source organism: Cellulomonas sp. (assembly GCA_032056255.1). Taxonomy (GTDB): domain Bacteria; phylum Actinomycetota; class Actinomycetes; order Actinomycetales; family Cellulomonadaceae; genus Cellulomonas. The sequence continues at coordinate 12,078 of DAMBCY010000051.1, forward strand.
CGGCCGCGGCGCTGCGCACCTGCTCCACGACCTCCGCGGTCGACAGGTTGCGGGTCAGGCCCAGCTGCCCGGTGGCGCAGAACGGGCACGCCATGCCGCAGCCCGCCTGGCTGGACACGCACAGCGTGGAGCGGTGCGCGTACCGCATGAGCACGGACTCGACCTTCGCGCCGTCGAACAGGTGCCACAGCGTCTTGACCGTGGTCCCGCCGTCGGCCTGCATGGTGCGCGCGGCCGTCAGCAGCTGCGGGAACAGCGCGTCGACCAGCTTGTCGCGGCTCGCGGCCGGCAGGTCGGTCATCCGCTCCGGGTCGGACGTGAGGTGGCTGAAGTAGTGGGTGGCCAGCTGCTTGGCGCGCAGCGGCTTCTCCCCCAGCGCCGTCACCGCCTCGACCCGCTGCTCGGGCGTGAGGTCGACGAAGTGCTTCGGCGGCTTGCCGCGGGCGCCCCGGCCGGGGGCCGACAGGTTCAGGGCGACGGGCGTGGCGTTCATGGTGAGGTCCCCTCGGGGTCAGGCCGCGACGGGCTGGAGCGCTTCGAGCAGCAGGTAGACGACGGGAGCGGCCAGGAGCATCGAGTCGATCCGGTCCAGGACGCCCCCGTGACCGGGCAGCAGCGTGCCCATGTCCTTGAGCTCCAGGTCCCGCTTGATCATCGACTCGCCCAGGTCGCCGAGCGTCGCCACGGCGACGGTGGCGAGGCCGAGCAGCGCACCCACGGCCGGGTCGCCGCCGAACATGAGGTGCACGCCCAGGACGCCGACCACGCTGGCCAGCACCACCGAGCCGAGCAGACCCTCCCAGGTCTTCTTCGGGCTCACCGACGGCGCCAACGGGTGCCGCCCGATCAGGACGCCGACCGCGTAGCCCCCGGTGTCGTTCGCGACGCACAGCAGGATGAACAGCGCCACCCGCATCGCGCCGTCCTCGGCCGCGAGCATGAGCATGACGAAGCCCGCCATCAACGGCAGGTACGCGGCCGCGAACACCCCCGCCGTCGCGTCCCGCACCGCCGGCGCCCCGGACCCGTCGAGCACCCGCCAGACGACGATGCCCCCGACCGTCAGAACGAACGCGACGAACAGCCCCTCCATGCCCGCGACGTACGCGGACAGCAGGATGCCGAGGTCCCCGACGAGGAGCGGCAGCAGCGGCACGTGCACGCCGCGCCGACCGAACGCCTGCGCCAGCTCCCACAGCCCCGCGCCCACCGCGACCGCGGCGATCAGGCCGAACGCCTCCCGGCGCAGGAACAGCGACGCCGCGACCGCGACGAGCAGCCCGATGCCGACGGCGGCGGCGACGGGCAGGTCCCGCCCGGCACGCGAGGTGCCCGGCGCGGGTGCGACGGCAGGCTGGGACGACATCAGACCTCGAGCAGCTCGTTCTCCTTGGAGGAGAGCAGCGAGTCCACGAGGTCGACGTGCCGCTTCGTCACGGCCTCGAGCTCCTTCTCGGCCCGCGTGACCTCGTCCTCACCGGCCTCGCCGTCCTTGACCAGACGGTCCAGCTCGTCCTTCGCGCGGCGGCGGACGTTGCGCAGCGACACGCGGGCGTCCTCGGCCTTGGACTTCGCGAGCTTCACGAACTCCTTGCGGCGCTCGGTGGTCAGCACCGGCAGGCTGACCCGGATCACGTTGCCGTCGTTCGTCGGGTTCACGCCCAGGTCGGAGTCGCGCAGCGACTTCTCGATGCCCTGCATCGCGGACTTGTCGAACGGCGTGATGAGGATGGTGCGCGCCTCGGTCACGTTGAACGACGCGAGCTGCTGGAGCGGCGTCGGGCTGCCGTAGTAGTCGACCGTGATCTTGGTGAACATCGCCGCGTTCGCCCGGCCGGTCCGGATCGCCGCGAAGTCCTCCTTCGCGACCTCGACGGCCTTGTCCATCTTCTCCTCGGCCTCGAGGAGGATCTCGTCGATCACGGTTGCTCCTTGGTTCGTCGGTGCGTGCGGGTGGTGGTGCGGGCGGCGTCGGGACGGGCCGGGTGCGACCGTGGCGTCAGAGCCCGTCGGGGTTCTCGTCCTCGGTGACCAGCGTCCCGATCTTCTCACCCCGGAGCACCCGGGTGACGTTGCCCGGCTCCTCGAGGCCGAAGACGCGCATCCGCACGCCGTTGTCCCGGCACATCGACAGGGCGGTCGAGTCCATGACACCGAGCTCCTGCACGATGGCACGGGTGTAGGTGAGGTGGTCCAGCCGGACCGCCGTCGGGTCCGTGCGCGGGTCGGCGGTGTACACGCCGTCCACGCCGTTCTTGCCCATGAGCACCTCGTCGCAGTGCGTCTCGAGCGCGCGCTGCACGCAGACCGTGTCCGTCGAGAAGTACGGCATGCCGGCGCCGGCGCCGAAGATCACGACGCGGCCCTTCTCGAGGTGCCGGATCGCGCGCAGCGGGATGTACGGCTCGGCGACCTGCCCCATCGTGATGGCGGTCTGCACCCGGGTGTCCACGCCGGCCTGCTCCAGGAAGTCCTGCAGCGCCAGGCAGTTCATCACGGTGCCGAGCATGCCCATGTAGTCCGCGCGCGCCCGGTCCAGGCCGTTCTGGGCCAGCTCCGCGCCGCGGAAGAAGTTGCCCCCGCCGACGACGATGGCGACTTGCACGCCCTCGGCCACCGCGGCCCCGATCTCGGCGGCCACCCGTCGCACGACGCCGGCGTCCAGGCCGATCGAGCCGCCGCCGAACGCCTCCCCCGAGAGCTTGAGCAGCACCCGCCGGGCTTCGGTCTCTTCGGTCACGGGGATCCTCCGGTGTCGTCCGCTGGCGTCCGCTCGTGGCGGCTGTGTTCGGTGCTCTCGTCGTGCTCGCGCCGGTGGCCCCGACCCTGTCGGGCCGGGGCCACCCGGATGGTGCGTGCGTCAGGCGCCGACGCGGTACCGCACGAAGCCGGTGACCGTGCCACCGACCTCGGCGAGGACCTGCGCGACCGACTTCTTGCTGTCCTTCGCGAACGGCTGGTCGAGCAGGACGACGTCCTTGAAGTAGCCGTTCAGGCGACCCTCGACGATCTTCGGCAGCGCGGCCTCGGGCTTGCCCTCGTTGCGGGCCGTCTCCTCGGCGATGCGGCGCTCGTTCGCGACCGTCTCGGCCGGGACCTCGTCGCGGGTCAGGTAGGCCGGCGAGAACGCGGCGATGTGCGTCGCGATGTCCCGGGCCACCTCGGCACCCGCGGCGTCGGTCGCGACGAGCACGCCGACCTGCGGGGGGAGGTCCTTGTTCACCTTGTGCAGGTAGACGGTGACCTTCTCGCCCGCGACGCGCTCGACGCGGCGCACGACGATCTTCTCGCCCAGGGTGGCGGCCGTCTCGGTGACGACGTCCTGGAGCGCACGGCCCTCGGCGTCGGCCGAGAGCAGCGCGTCCGTGTCCCGGGCACCGCTGGCGACGGCGGTCGCGAGGACCTTCTCCGCCAGGGTGAGGAAGGGCGCGTTCTTCGCGACGAAGTCCGTCTCGGAGT
>DAMBCY010000051.1:15546-16047 GCA_032056255.1 Cellulomonas sp.
GGAGTTGACCTCGACGATCACGCCGACCTCGTTCTCGCCGTCGCCGGCGGTCACGATCTCGGCGGCCACGAGGCCGTCGGAGGCCGAGCGGCCCTCGCGCTTGGAGACGCCCTTCAGGCCCTTGACGCGGATGATCTCGAGCGCCTTGTCGGCGTCGCCCTCCGCCTCCTCCAGCGCCTTCTTGACGTCCATCATGCCCGCGCCGGTCTTCTCGCGGAGCGCCTTGATGTCGGCCATCGTGTAGTTGGCCATCGGTATCCTGTCCTTCTCGTCAGTACGTGTCTTCGGGGGACCGGGTCACTTGGACCCGGCGTCGCCCTCGGACTCGGCGGGGGCCTCGGCCACGGGGGTCTCCTCGGCGGCGGGGGCGTCCTCGACCGCGGGGGTCTACTCGACGGGGGCCTCGGCCACGGGGGTCTCCGCGGCGGCGGGGGCGTCCTCGACCGCGGGGGTCTCCTCGGCGGGGGCCTCGGCCACGGGGGTCTCCTCGGCGGCGGGGGC
>DAMBCY010000052.1:0-15857 GCA_032056255.1 Cellulomonas sp.
ATCGGCCGGCTCGAGATCCGGCTCGGCGAGCTCGAGAACCCTGCAATACCAGAGAACCGCTGCCGCCAGATCACCAACGGGCAGTCCCACCGTCACACTCGACACGTCCACCGAGCCATCTTCAAGGACCTCGACCCTCCTCTAGGGGGACACGCCCTAGCCACGGTGGCATTCCCTCGCGACGTCCCTGGCCGTCGCGTCTGGCTGCGGCGGAGTGCTGCGACCCCGCGTGGGAGCCCGACGACCGAACGACTCCGCAGGCAGCATGACCCGGCTATGGTGATCGCTGGTCGGCCGGCTGCATTCCCCCTGCGCACGCCGGCCGACACCACCACACGACAACGCGCCCCGCCCTCCTCCGGGAGGGCGGGGGGCGTTGTCGTGCACGTTCTACTCGCCGAGATAGTGCACGTGGAACGCTGTACCTGTCGCCCCCGTTGATGATCGTCCGCGGCGTTGCTCAAGGCACGGTGCGCGGTGTGTCAGCCCACGCCCGGAAGTTGTGCTGTCTCGCCGGGGGTCAGATCGGGTGCTACCACTGGCAGCGCCCCGAGGCCGATAGAGTCGAGCACCTCGTGCAGGCGGGCCTTCAGCTCCCGTTCCGCATCAGCCTTGCCCTGCAGGTACGCGAGCTGCGCGGCCGCGCCGACCGCGGCGCCGGTGCTCCTGTACGAGCCCCAACTCTCCTCCTCGGCGAAGGTCCCGCTGTGCAGGCGGATGACCTCGATGTATTCACCGCGCTGACGGCCCGTCCAGTACGTGTGGTCGACGGTGTAGTCACGCCAGCCCGGCCCCTGCCTCGTGGACATTCCGCACCATCCTCATTGGGCTTCGTCGTGCGCGTCACGCTCCGGGCGCAACGGTAGCCGACGCACTCCGGACAGACCTGCGCAGGTGTTGGGGTCTTGCTCACGGGCCTGATGGGGTTGGACATCAAGAGACCGGTGCGCGCAAGATCGCTCCATGACCTGCAGCGGTTGCGGGCGGCGCCGGCGGGTTCCGGAGGGTGGCATGCGGAGTTCCATCACCGTGCAGAGGCATCAGGCTCGGACCGTGGTGCGGCTGGTCGGCGAGATCGACGCCTCGTTGCGGAAGGAGGCGAGCCGGGCGCTGGCCGAGCTGCTCACCCGGCGTACCGCGGTGCTGGTGGATCTGGGCCAGGTGCGGTTCATCGACTCCACAGGCATCGCGTTCTTGCTGCAGTGCCAGCATGCCTGCCAGGAGGTCGGCCTGGAACTGTCCCTTCATGATCTGCCCGACCAGGCAGCTCGGACGCTGGACACTTTGGGGCTGCTCGACTACCTGCCCGTCGAGGACCGGCTCCGAGCCGACGAACTCCGGTAGGCCGCCCACGGGCACGAGATCAGGTGGTCCGGGACGTCTGGCCGGATCTCTTCACGACATCCAAGGGACGATGCGTGCGCAGTGCTTGGGACGCCCTAGGCTGTCATCCAGCGTGATCCACTCGCCGCGGACACGGCGGTCGATGATCTCCAGGCGTGGCTGCACGAGTTCGGTGAGCGGCTGTGGTCGCTCCTCGATGACGCTCTCGCGGGCGATCGGGATACCGGCGATGTCCACCAGGCTGACCGACCACACCGTTCGGGCGCGGCCGTCGTGCACGGGGGCATGCAGGACCACGATGCACACCCTGACGGCCGTGGAAGTGTCGAGCGCGTCGAACGTGGGCAGGTCGGCGGGCACGAGTCGCTGCACCTCCTGTCGGACGGTGCATCGAGCCTGACGCGATGCACGGCGCCGGTGGGGGCGCTCAGCGGGTGAAGTCGCTCCAGTCCACCCGCCACGGCGGCGCCACGGCGGCGGCTCAGCGGCCGTCGCGGGGGGTGTCCAGCACGCGCAGAGCGGCGGCGTCGAGCCGCGACCCGGCGGTGAATGCGCGGCTGCGCAGCACGTCCAGCGCGGTGTGCGCATCGACCATGTGGTCCGCCATCAGCATGCCGATGGCCTGGCTCGTCAGGTCGCCCGCAGCGAGGGCCGGGTCGAGCCACTCCTCGGCCGGGCGGGCCGTGAGCTGCTCAGGCCCCGCGACCGCCACTCCGCCGTGGCCGGCCCTGGTCGTCGACGTCCAGGACCTCTCGTGCCGCGTGGCACAGCCACCGTGCGCGCCCACCGCTCTGCGAGGTGCCCAGGGCCGCCGAGATCACCGCGGCCAGGGCCATCGTCGAGCCCCTGCTCATGCGTGAGCTCGGCGTCCCGGGCCTGTGTCAGCCGTCGACGACGACGCCTCGGATCTGGCTGGGGCCGAGGGCGAGGTGGGCCGGTCTTCACTCGGTGCGGGACGAGGTGTTGATGTCGTCGAGGTCGGGCCCAGGGCTGGTCGGCGGCACTGCAGGTGTACCGGCGTCGTCGGTGTCGCGGTCGGAGTCGGCCTGGGAGTCGTAGGACGGGTTGATGTCGTCGAGGTTCGCTCCCGGGCTCGCCGAGGGCGGGGGTGCTGCGGCCGACGATCCGTCGCGGTGTGCCGGGTGCGGCACGGGGGTGGTTGCGCTCATGGTGCTGGCTCCTTTCCGGCCGTGGGGCCGGGACGGGATCGGGTCGACGAAGGGGGCGCGCGAGTGGTCAGCGTGCCGAGCGGTACTGCGCCGCGAGTGGGCACTGGAAGGGGTCGGTGGCGGCGAGCCCGACCTTGTTGAGGTGGCGGATCACGATGCCGTAGGACCGGTGCAGGCTGGTCTCGGTGTACGCGATGGCGTGCTCGGTGCAGAACGCGCGCACGGTCGGCTGCAGCTGGCGCAGGTTGGGTCGCGGCATGCTGGGGAACAGGTGGTGCTCGATCTGGTAGTTCAGGCCGCCCATGAACGTGTCGATGACGCGGTTGCCGCGGATGTTGCGGCTCATGAGGACCTGCCGGCGAAGGAAGTCGATCCGCGCGTCGCGGGGGACCAGCGGCATGCCCTTGTGGTTGGGGGCGAACACGGCCCCCATGTACAGGCCGAACAGCCCGAGCTGCACCGCCAGGAACGCGAACGCCATCCCGACCGGCAGCATCCAGAACACCAGGGCGAGGTACCCGCCCAGGCGCAGCGTGATGAACACGATCTCCACGGGGCGGCGCTTGACCGGCCCGCGACCGAAGATCGTCTTCACCCCGGACACGTGCAGGTTCAGGCCCTCCAGCAGCAGGACGGGGAAGAACAGCCAGCCCTGGCGCCGGGTCAGCCACCCCGCCAGGCCGGTGCGCACCGCCGGCAGGTCCTCGGTGTGGAACACGATGACGTCGGTCGCGATGTCGGGGTCCGCGCCGACCTGGTTCGGCTTGGCGTGGTGCCGGGAGTGCTTGTGCTGCCACCAGCCGTAGCTCATCCCGGCGTACAGGTTCGCGATGACCAGGCTCGACCAGTCGTTCCAGCCTCCGGACTCGAAGATCTGGCGGTGGGCGGCATCGTGCCCGAGGAACATCACCTGCCCGAGCAGGGCGGCCAGCACCGCCGCGGTGACCAGCTGCCACCACGACGGGCCGACGACCACGAACACGGCGACCGTGAGTGCCAGCAGGGCGGTGAGCAGGACGAACCGTGTCCAGTAGTACCCGTAGCGGCGGCGCATCAGTCCGGTGTCCTGGACGATGCGGCTCAGGTCGGTGTATGCGCTGACCTGGCGCTGGCGTGCCGGTCGGGCCGGAGCGGTGCGGGTGTCCACGGCGGCCTACTCGAACCTGATCGCGGACACCGCGGCGTGCACCGTGGCGGTGCGGCGGCGTTCGTCCTGCGCGTGCAGCTCGACGGCCGCCGCGCGTTCGTCACCGGCCCTGCGCAGCTCGTGGCCCAGCTCCTGCAGCATGTCGTTCAGGGCACGGGCCAGACCGTCGCGCAGCTGCTCGAGCGTGGTGCCCTCGACCAGCAGGCGCCGGTCGGACACGACCAGCCGCAGGCCCGGCCCGCCTCCGCACTGCTCGGCGAGACGGGCCGCGGTCCGCGGATCCTCGATGTGCTGGCGTTCGGGCGCGCTCACGCGGCGGGAGAACACCAGCGGGACCGTGTACGACGCGGGCTGCGCGGGCGTGCCGAGCTCGACCGGTAGGCCGGGCTCGAGCACGGACACCAGGCGCAGCACGTCGCCGGCGGTGTCGTCGGTTCGGGAGGTGGAAGGGACGAGCGAGAGCTCGGTCATGGCAGGACCTCGGTCCGGTGGGTGGGCGGCGAACGCACGGCGTCGCCGGCGTGCTCAGAGCGCGGGACGCTGCTCGCTGCTGCGCAGACGGCGGCGCAGCTGTCCGATCCGCAGACCACCGACGAGCAGGACCACCAGGGCCGACCCCAACGCGGCGACCAGCAAGACCACCGCCAGCGGAGCCGTACCGGTCATGCCGAGGAAGGACACCGCCACAGACCCGGTGTTCTGCAGCATGAACACCACCAGCGCGACCAGGACGAGCACCCCGACACCGATGCCGAACCACGCGGCGCTCGTCCGCGTCCCCGAGCCGCGCCGGGGGGCCTCGTCCTGGGGGTCGCGGATCTCGGGCAGCACCGGCTCACGGCTACGCTGCGGGTGGGGACGGGAAGCGGGCTGGACGGGCATGACGCCCTCCGATGCTGGATCCGGGTCGTCGCCTCACCAAGAGGTCCTCGACACCGGGCTACCACGCAGTCTACGCCTCCCGGCGCCCGGGCCGCCGCTCAGCACCATCGGCCGCCAACCGCCAGGCCGGGTCGAAGTCGGGGTGAAGCGCGTACACCAGGGCCATCGCTCGCAAGATGCGGTCGCCGACGTAGTGGATGCCGCTGTCGTCGCGGGCCCCGGCCACGCGCTCCATGTCGACGGTCTCGTCCAGCCCGGTGGCCTCGTGCGCGAGGCTGAGGATGATCCGCTTCGCGGTGCACTCAGCCAGCACGCGGGGCGGGTCGAGGTACGCCTCGTGGGCGGCGACTGTGGCGCGCGCCTCGGCCTCGTCCTCGGCGATGCGGGCGAGGAGGAAGTCAGTCAGCGTCATCGCACGGTCATCCCTTGGGTCCGGTTGGTGCCACGATCATCGCAGACACACGGTGCGCTTCTGGCCGATCCCGGCCGCGATCCCCAGCCGTCAGAGGGTGATGGTGGGCTGATCGCGTCGCTGATGCTGGTGCGTGAGCACCTCGGGCAGAAACTCACGCTGCGCGGCGTCCCGGCCCGCCTGCACCACGACGTCGACCGCCCCATCCCCGTGACCGTGACGCTGCGCCGGACAGCCCGGGAAGAGCAGCTGGAGTTCGCGTAGCAGCCGTCGTCCTATCCCGCGCCGGTCTCCTGTAGCCACGCGGTGAGCTTGTGGGTGGCGTTGCGTTCGACGGCGGCGACCATCTGGTCGTAGCGCAGCAGCATGGACACGGTGACGGGGCGAGGAACTCCGCGAGCAGCTGGTCGTCCCCGACCGTGCCGACGCTCGCCGAAGGTTCCGTTGTCACGACGCGATCGTAGGGGCGGCTCGACCGGAGGCCCGGACGATGCAGGATCATGAGGCATGGCTGACCGACTGCTCACGACGAAGGAAGTAGCCCACCTGAGATCCCGGCCTACCGCATCGCAAGCGGCTGGCGCTTCGACGTCGACGAACTCGGGCTGTGGCTCACCATGCAGGGGAACACAGCCGCTGACGCGACGATCCGTCCTCGCCGGAGCGTCCTCCCCCCTCCGATACCCGGACGCAGCAACCCTCCTCCGGAGCCCGTGGTGGATCTCGAGCGGACTACTTCCGCCGCCGACGTCGCTGGTGAGCTCGGCGTCTCGGTGGAGGCAGTGCGTCGGCGGGTCGCCGAGGGCATCTTGCCCGGGGTGCGCGCTGGGCGCTCGTGGCTCGTGGACACGGTGGGGTTCGAGGAGTGGAAGGTGGTGCTCGCCGACCGTGGGAGCGGACCCGTTCGCGGCGACGTGCGAGCGATCCGGCAGCGCATCCTTGGCGAACTGCTGAACCGAATGGGCATCTCCCAGACGCCAGGTTCTTGGCAGCGTCACGGCGGGAGGCTGCCCACCTGGGCTGAGGCCGTTCTCGACGGCCGACGGCACGGTTCACTCAGAGGTGTCGCCTCGACCACTGGCGCTCCGTGGGGCTTTCGGTGGGGAGCGACTGAACCCACTCGTCTCTTGTGCACGCAGCACGATCCGTCCGCCCTTGTCGCCAGCTCGATGCGCAGTCAGGTAGCCATCAGCGATGGCATCGGAGAGCGTCGCCTCGGACACGCCGGTACGGTCTGCTGCCTGGCGAAGCGTGCACGAGATGAACGAGTACACGGGTTGCTCCCTCACAGGATCGGCGATCGGTTCTAGGGGCCAGTCCTCACGCGGTGCGCCAGTGAGTCCGCGGCGAGACGCTGCTCGTTCCCACGGCTCGACCTCGGTGGTTCGCACGATCAGGGCGCTGAACCCGCGCCCGGCGAATCTCGGAGTCATGTCGGTGTAGATGCGCCACCGCATGACGTTTGGGGTGAGCCCCAGACGTTCTCGTAGTGACACTGCCGACTCCGAGATGCTGTTGAGTACCGGCAGTTCGTCAGCCGGGCCACTCCATCGACGCTCGATACCTCTCGGACCGAGGTCGCGCCGCGGCAGGCGCGGATGACGCCCGCTCACCGTCGGCCCCCGACCTGAGTCATCATCGGTCTCACCTCTCCTGGTCGGGAAGTGCCTACCGCCGGTCGAGTGCGTCGGTCTTGTGTGCATCTCCGTGTGCACTCGCGACGGGCCACGATCGGAGGTCATGTCCTCCGCCGCTGCTCAGGACCCAGATCCATCGGAGCCCCCTGTCGGATTCGAACCGACGACCTGCTGTTTACAAGACAGCTGCTCTGGCCATCTGAGCTAAGGAGGCGTCGCGGGCTGCACCCACCACAGGGCGCGGCACGCGGGGCCCCAGCCTACCGGCCGGGCTCAGGGCTGCGGGTCCCGGGCGTCGTAGCGCCAGAACCCGCGCTGCCACCGCACCAGCAGCCACAGGACCACCACGCACGCGATCCCCCCGGCCAGCGCCGCCCCGCCCTCACCCAGCCGTCCGGACACGGCGCCGAGCAGCAGCTCCCCGAGCCGCGGCCCGCCGGCGACCACCACGACGAACACGCCCTGCAGCCGGCCGCGCATGTGGTCGGGCGTGGCGGTCTGCAGGATGGTCTGCCGGAACACCGCGCTGACGGCGTCGGCGGCCCCGGCGGCGGCGAGGGTGACGACGCCGAGCGCGAGCGCGGCCCAGAGCACGCGGTCGGGGTGGGCGCGGCCGGCGGCGACCAGGACGGCGCCGAACCCGGCGATCGACACGCCCCAGACGGTGATCGCGAGGACGATGATCCGCCCCTGCCAGCGCACCCGCGCGAGCCCGCCGGAGAACAGGCCCGCGAGCATCGCCCCGGCCGCGACGGCGGCCGTGAGCACGCCCGCGGTGGTCTCCCCGCCGCCCAGGTAGACCAGGCCCACCGCGGGGAAGAGCACGCGCGGCGAGGAGGTGATCATCGCCACCAGGTCGACCAGGAACGTCATGCGCACGTTGGGCCGCGTGCCGAGGTACCGCAGGCCGTCGAGCACGGAGGCGAGCCCGGCACGGGTCTGGCGGTCGGGGTCGGGCTCGGGCGGCATCGGGGGCAGCCGCAGCAGCGCGGTGAACGCGAAGGTGAACAGCACCGCGTCGAGCGTGTAGACGACGCCGTAGTCGAGGGCGGCGACCAGGCCGGCGCCCAGCAGGGGCCCGAGCGTGAGCGCCACGTTCCAGCCGACGGTCTGCAGAGCGTTGGCGGCGGGCATCAGCCGGGGCTCGAGCAGGCGCGGGATGATCGCCGACCGGGCCGGGCTGTTCACCGCCCCGGCGCCGGACTGCACGGCGACCAGCGCGTACAGGACGCCGACGTGGGTGTTGCCGCCCCAGCCCTGGACCGCCAGCCCGAGGGTCGCGACCCAGCTGACCGCGGACGCGGCGAGCGCGACCGTGCGCCGGTCGGCGTGGTCGACGATCGCGCCCCCGTACAGGCCGAGCAGCACGAGCGGCACCAGGGCGCACAGCCCGACGACGCCGACGGAGAACGTGGAGCGGGTGAGCGAGTAGACCTGGAGGCCGACGGCGACGACGGTGAGCTGCGCGCCGAGGTTGGCGACCGAGAGCCCCCACCACAGCCGACGGAACTCCGGGCTGACGCGCAGCGGCGTCAGGTCCACGAGCAGGGAGGGCACCGCGGGAGTCTACGTCCGCCCGCGGCGCCCTCCCCCGTCACCCGCGGGCGGCGACCGGCACCTCCGCGCGCAGGTCCGGCGGCGTCTGGGCGAAGAACGCCACCTCGTGCCGGCACGAGGCGACGAAGGCGGCGAGCATCCGCGCCCGGGTCGCGGACCCGGCCGCGCGCGCCGCGGCGTCGGCGTGCGCCCGGGCCTGGCCGGCCAGGTCGACGAACTCCGGGTCCCCGTACGTGCCGATCCAGTCGCCGAACGGGTGCGACCCGAGGTCGCCGGCGCGGGCCCGGACCCGCGCGCCGATGTCGGCGTACAGCCAGTAGCAGGGCAGCACCGCCGCGGCGACCTCCGCGTAGGAGCCCGTGGCCCCGACGGCGAGCAGGTGGTCGACGTACGCCGTGGTGACGCCGGAGGCCGGGCCCTGCCACGCCGCACCCGCGCGGGCGAGCCGGTCGCGGTGCAGGGTCTGCTCGACCTCGAGGCACTGCCAGGACCCGCGCGCGAAGAACGCCTGGGCGGCACGGTCCGGCGCGAGCTCGCTGGCGCGGGCGAGGACGCGCGCGTACGCCGCCAGGTAGAGCGCGTCCTGGTGCAGGTAGGCCTCGAAGGCGTCGGTCGTGAGCGTGCCCGAGGCCAGGGCGCGGACGAAGGGCACGGCCTCGCACGCCTCCCGCAGCTCCGCGACCACGTCCCAGGCCGTCGCGCCGAACGCCCGCTCGCCGAGACCCGGCGCGTGGTGCAGGTGGTCGACGGGCCCGCGCCCGGACCCGACCGCGAGCGCGGCCCCGGCGGCGATCGCGCCGGTCAGCCACTCCTTGGCCTCCCGCGCCGCGTCGACCCAGCCGGGCCGGCGCGGGCGCAGCGCGGCGACGGCCGCCGACAGGGAGCAGCCCGTGCCGTGGGTCGAGGTGCCGGGCACCCGGGGTCCCACGATCTCGGTGACGGTCTCTGCGTCCACGACGGCGTCCGGGCTGGAGTCGCTGCCGAGGTGACCCCCCTTGAGCAGCACGGTCACGCCGCGGTCCCGGGCCAGCCGCCGCGCCTGGCCGACCGCCTCGTCCCACGTGCGCGCGGGGGGCTCGCGCAGCAGCACGCCGAGCTCGGGAAGGTTCGGCGTCACCAGGTCGGCGTGCGCGACGAGGGCGCGGACCGCCTCCTCCGCGCCGGGGTCGAGCAGCCGGTCGCCGCTCGTCGCGACCATGACGGGGTCGAGGACGACCACCTCGGGGCGGGCGCGGAGGCCCGCCAGCCACGCGGCGACCGTCTCGGCGACCTCGCGGGTGGCGAGCATGCCGATCTTCACCGCGTCGACCCGGACGTCGTCCGCGACCGCGTCGAGCTGCCGTCGCAGGAACTCCACCGGCGGCACGTGCACGTCCCGGACCCCGTGGGTGTTCTGCGCGACCAGCGCGGTCACGACCGCCATGCCGTAGGCGCCGTGCGCGGCGAACGACTTGAGGTCCGCCTGGATCCCCGCCCCGCCGGTGGGGTCGGTCCCCGCGATCGACAGCGCCCGGACCCGCGAGGCGGCCACGGCCTCGGGGCGGCCGCTCACGCCGCACCCCGGCCGGACGCGGCCCACGCGGCGACGAGCTCCCGGGCGGACGCGCCGGGATCGGGTGCCGCGCACACCGCGGACACGACCGCGAGCGCCGCCGCACCGGCGCCCCGCACGGCCGGCGCGTCCGACGCGACGAGACCGCCGATCGCCACCACGGGCAGCCCGGAGCGGGCGACCAGCCCCGCGAGCCCGACGGCGCCGAGCGGCGGCGGTGCGTCCTGCTTGGTCGACGTCGCCCGGAACGTCCCGACGCCGAGGTGGTCGGCCGCACCCTCCTCGAGCGCCGCGGCGACCTGCGCGGGCGTCGCGGCGGACAGCCCGACGACCGCGTCCGGGCCGAGCAGGTCCCGGGCGTCGGCCGCGGGCAGGTCCCGCTGCCCGACGTGCACGCCGTCCACCCGGGCACCGCGGGAGCGCGCGGCGAGCACCACGTCGCAGCGGTCGTCCACCAGCAGCGGTACCCGTCCGGCCACCGCGTCGGCGACGCGCAGGGTGAGGTCGAGCAGCGCGCGCGTGCCCTCGTGCTTGGCCCGGAGCTGCACGGCCCCGACCCCGGCGGACACGGCGGCGGCCGCGACGTCCTGCGGCCGGTGCCCGCCACCACGGCACACGTCGACGTCGAGCACGAGGTAGACCCCCCGGGGGGTCCGGGCGCCGGTCACCGGGCACCCGCGGCGGTCGCGGCCGGCCCGGCGGGCGCGCCGGACGGCACGACCTCGAGCGCGGCCCCGAGCCGCGCGCCGAGCGCATCCGGGTCCTGCCCGTGCAGCGCGTCGACGAGCGCCACCTGGAAGCTCGCGGGGCCGCGGGCGTGCCGCGCGGCGTCCTCGGCGGCCAGGCCCAGCGCGGCCGTCGCCGCGAGCGCGGCGACGAGCGGCGGGGCGACGGCGCAGTACGCGGCCGTCAGGCCCCCCAGCGCGCAGCCCGCCCCGGTGATCGAGGTCAGGAGCGGGTCACCGACGGCGACCCGCAGCAGCACCTCCCCGTCGGTGACGAGGTCCACCGGCCCGGAGACCGCGACGGCACCGGCGGCGCCGCGCGCGAGGCCGGTGGCGGCCGGCTCGGCGGCCTCGACCGCGTCGCCGGCGTCCACCCCCCGGCCCGCGGCGGCCTCGCCGGCGAGCGCCCGCACCTCGCTGGCGTTGCCCCGCACCACGGCCGGCGCCGACCCGAGGAGCTCGCGGGCGAGCCGGGTGCGCACGGACAGCACCCCGACCGCGACCGGGTCGAGCACCCAGGGGGTGCGTGCCCCGCGGGCGACCGCGACGGTGCCGGGAACGGACCGGCGCTGGTCGGCGCCGAGGGTGCCGAGGTTGACCAGGACGGCGCTCGCGACGGACGCGAGCTCCTCGGCCTCCCCCGGGGACGCCGCCATGGCGGGGGACGCCCCCACGGCGAGCAGGGCGTTGGCGACGAGGTTCGTCGTCACCTCGTTGGTGAGGCACTGGACCAGGGGCCCGCGCTCTCGGACGTCGCGCGCGGCGCGGGCGACGAGGGTGGGCAGGCTGGTTCGGGCAGGCGTCATCGCGATGACATCCCTTCGCTCGTACGAACGAGATCAGGTTCGGCGGGTGTGATCTCAGCCCCTGGCCGGGATCCGTCGAGGGACGGACCGGACCGGAGGCACCCCGTGTCTGGACGTCGTCGAGACTAGCGCGCGGCGCGGACGCCGCGAGCCCGCCACCCCGGGAGAGGGGTGACGGGCTCGTCGGCAGGAGGGGTGCGGCTCAGCCGGTGACGGCCGCGACCAGCGCGGTCGGGTCGGTCCAGTTCTCGGTCCAGACCGTGCCGTCGACGAGGATCGTCGGCGTCCCGAAGCCGGTGCTGCCCTCGGCGACCAGCGACGCGTCGTTCGAGACGGCGTTGGTCAGCGAGGTGACCCACTGGCCGTACTCGTCGAGGGCGGTGCCGTCCGAGATGCGGCCCGCCACGTCGTCGGGCACGCCCGCGGTCCGCGCGATGTCGGCGATCTCGGCGTTGGTGAGGCCCGAGGTGCCCTCCGACGGCTGGTCGGTGAACATCTGCTCGGTGAAGGCGACGAAGGTGTCGGGCGCCTCGTCGGCGACCAGGTACCCGGCGGCGGCGGCGCGGGTCGAGTAGCCGGTGCCGTTCGAGAACCGGTTGAGGATCGCGATCGGGTGGTAGACGACCGACGCCTCGCCCTCGGCGGCGAGCTGCACGAGCGAGTCGCCGTTGGTGGCCTCGAACTGCCCGCAGGCGGGGCACATGTAGTCGAGGTAGACGTCCACGCGCGTCGCGGAGTCGTCGAGGGTGCCGACGCCGTCCGCGGACACGGGCACGCCGCCGTCCTCGAGCGCGACGTCCGGCCGGTTCGCCACGTCCGCGGGCGCGAGCGTCTCGTCGTACTCGGGCAGGGCGTTCGCGCTGCTCTGGGCGAGGATGTAGACGACGACGCCCACCAGGGCGATCAGGGCGACCGCGAGGACGCCGATGCCGATCCAGCGGCGGCGCCTGCGCTGCGCCTCCTGCTGCTGGCGCAGGGCCGCCGCCTGGGCGCGGGCGGCCTGGCGCGGGTCGGTGCTCTTGCCGGCCATCGTGGCGGCTCCTTCGTGTCGGGTCGTGCGGCGGCTGGCGCCGGGGGCCGCGGGCGAGGACTCCCCGCGGCGCGGCCCCCGGACGGGGCGGGAGGTCAGGCCTGTGCGGCCTCGATCGCCTGGGTGAGCGGACCGGTGGTGTACAGGTCGCCCGTGAACTCCTCGCCGTCGATCAGCACCGTCGGCGTCCCGAGCCTACCGACGTCGATCACCATCTGGTTGTTGTTCGCCGCCAGCCAGGGCGCGAACGTCCGCCAGGGCTGGTCCGCGACGGTGGCGGTGAACTGGTCGACGACGTCCTGCGGCACCCCGGCCTCGAGCGCGAGGTCGGCGATCTCCTCGTCGGAGAGCCCCCGGGTGCCCTCCTCCGGCTGGTTCTCGAACAGCAGCGAGTGGAAGTCCGAGAACGCCGCGGGCGCCTGGTCGGCGACCACGAGCGCCGCGTTGCCGGCGCGGGTGGAGTACTCGCCGCCCGACGACTGCCCGTCGAGGAACGCGAGCGGGTGGTACTCGACCGTCACGCCGCCCGCCTCGCGCAGCGCGGCGAGCTCGGCGTCGTTCGCCTCCTCGAACCGCCCGCACCACGGGCACATGTAGTCGAAGTAGACGGAGACGACGACGTCGCCGTCCGCGGCGGGCTCGCCGGCGCCGCCGTCCGCCCCGACCGGGATCCCGCCGTTGCTGCCGGCGGCCGACGGGGCGGTGGTGTCGGCGAGCGCGATGGTGGCCGCGTCGTCGCCGGCGTAGGCGATGCCGGGGCGGACCGCCTGGATCACGATGAACGTCACGACGGCGACGAGGGCGACGCCGGCCACCGACAGGATGCCGATGCCGGCGATCTTGTTGCGGCGGTCGTTCCGGGCCTGCTGCTCGCGCAGCACGCGGGCCTGCTCGCGCGCGGCGTCGCGCCGTTCGGCCTTGTTCGGGCGCGGGGTGCTGCTGCTCATGGACGGGTCCTGCTTCCTCGGGTGGTCTGCGGTGGTGGGCTCAGGCGAGCGCCACCGGCGGACCACGGTGAGGGTGCAGGGCGCGGGCGAGCGCCGACGGGAGCCGGTGACCGACGGCGCGGACGGGCGCGGCGGGGGGCCCGGCGACGGCGACGGCCGCCGCCCGGGGCAGGGCCCGGACGACGGAGCCGAGCACGTCCCGTGCGGTGCGGACGGCCCGCAGCACGGCGCCGGCGAGCAGCGCGACGACGGCGCCCAGCGCGCTGGACGCGGCGAGCACCGGCAGCGCGAGCGCCGCCACCAGGACGAGGCCCTGGGACGGCGCCGGGACCAGCGCGAGGGTGCCGGTCGGGCAGTCGGCGACGTCCTGGACGAGCGCCAGCCGCAGGCCGACGGCCGCGAGGGGGCCGTCGAGGTGCACGCACACGTCGGCGACGGCGCGGGCGATCCCGGACCAGGCGCCGCCGGCGAGCGCCGCGACGGCGGCTACGGCCGTGACCAGCGGGGAGGTCAGCACGCGTCGCGCTCGGGCCACCCGCGCGGGCGCGACGGGGCCGGGCAGGCGCAGGGCGGCCGTCCCGGTCATGCCGTCAGGGTACGGGTCGACCCTGGGGTCTTCCTGGACCGCCCGTCCCGCCGCACCCGGTCGGACCGCCGGCGCGGGCCGCCGCACGCCCCGGGGCGGGCCGGCCGGCGCGTCAGGAGCCCGGCGCCGCGGGCAGGGACGGCTCGGGCAGGGGCTCCCAGTCGACGGCGGTCCCGGTGGCCGCGAGCACCGCCAGCAGCGCGACGCCGGCGAGGGCCAGCACGACGACGACCGTCGCCCCGCCGCGTCCGGGTGCGACGCCGGTGAGCAGCCACCGCGCACCGGACCGGGTGGTGCGCGACAGCGGCCCCCAGGCGAGCGCGGCGAGACCGCCCGCGGCGGCGACCGCGAGCAGCACGGAGGCGGCCTCGGGCGTCGGGGCTCCGTCCGCGGCGCGCAGCGGCCCGGCGGCGACCGCGCCGGAGCCGACCAGCCACCAGCCGACGCCCAGGACGATGACGACGACGCTGGCGGCGACGAGCAGGGACGGCAGGAGGGTCACCAGCGCCCGCAGCAGGTGCCACGGGCTGGTCGCGACGGCACGGAGGCCGTCGGTGCTGCGGGAGCCGACGCGCTCGCGCCGCCGGAACAGCGCGTCGGCGACCGAGCCGACGGTCCGGGCGAGGAGCAGGCCGGGCAGCAGGAGCAGCAGCGTCCACCCCGGCCGCAGCGCGGCCGCCGCCACCACCAGCACGACGACGGCGAGCAGCGAGGCGGTGCGGCGCGGCGGGTCGACCGGCTCCGGGGGGACGGCGTCCGCGTCGGGCAGCCAGCCGTGGTCGAGGTCGTGGTCGCCGGGCTCGGCCCAGCCGGACGCGCCGCCCCCGGGGGTCGCCGTGGGCGGGAGGAACGCGCGCGTCGCGCCGTCGTGCGTCGGTGCCGGCACCGGCGCGAGGACGGCCGTCCCGTCCCCGGTCCGGAGCACGGCGGTCTCGTCGCCGGCGCCCGGCCCGGCAGCCCCGCCGCCGGCACCGGACACGACGGTGGCGGCCGTGGGCAGCACCGACGGCGGCGAGGTCACCGCCGTGACGTCGACGCCCCCGAACGCGACCGTCCCCCCGGCGGGCGTCCCGACGTGGTCGGCGGCCCCGCCGGCGAGCACCGTCGTCGCGGCCTCGGCCGAGTAGCGCTCGCCGCGCCGCTCGGCCTCCGCGAGCGCGTCGACGACCTGCTCGG
This sequence comes from Cellulomonas sp., assembly GCA_032056255.1. Lineage (GTDB taxonomy): Bacteria > Actinomycetota > Actinomycetes > Actinomycetales > Cellulomonadaceae > Cellulomonas. The sequence goes on from DAMBCY010000052.1 coordinate 14,971, forward strand.
GGTCGGCCCGGTCCTCCGGGTCGGCCGCGAGCGCGTCCCAGAGCGCACCGGCCGTGACGGGTCCGAGGCCGGCGAGGTCGGCGTCGCCGGACCGGGTCCGCACGAGCACGGCCTCCAGCGGGCGGGTGCCGAACGGGGCGCGCCCGGTGGCGGCGAACGCCAGCAGCGCGGCCCAGCCCCACCAGTCGGTCGCCGGCGTCGGCTCCGCGCCGTCGACCAGCTCCGGCGCCAGGTACCCGGGGGTCCCGACGACGAACCCGGTGGAGGTCACACGCGTCTCGTCGACGGACTGGGCGATGCCGAAGTCGATCAGCACCGGGCCGTCGGGGGTGACGAGCACGTTGCTGGGCTTGAGGTCGCGGTGCACGACCCCGGCGGCGTGCACGGCGTCGAGCGCGTCGCGGAGCCCCGCGGCGAGGCGGTGCAGGGCGGGCGCGTCGAGGGGGCCGCGCTGCCGGACGTGCTCGGCGAGGTCGGCCCCGGGCACGAGCTCGGTGACGAGGAACGCCTCGGTGGAGTCCGCCTCGGCGTCCAGCACCGCCGCGACGCCGGGGTGCCGCAGCCGCTGCAGCGCGAGCACCTCGCGCCGCAGCCGCTCCCGCGAGGTCGGGTCGGCCCCGATGTGCGGGTGCAGCAGCTTGAGGGCGACGGCCGTGCCCCCGCCGTCCACCGCCCGGTACACCGTGCCCATGCCCCCGGAGCCGAGCGGGGCGAGGATGGTGTAGCCGCCGATCTCGGCACCCGGTGACAGCCCGATGCGCTCCATGGGGGGCACCGTAACCGGCGCGGGTGTCGGGTCCGTGTCGGCGCGCGGCGCACCGCGTGAACGCGCCACCGTCCCGCGAACGCTTCCCGGGCGCGCCGCGAATGGTCACGTTATGGGCAGG
>DAMBCY010000053.1:0-15726 GCA_032056255.1 Cellulomonas sp.
ATGAACTGCCGCATGAGGAACACCCCGAGCGGCAGTTCATGCTCGGCATCCCGGACGAGCATGAACTGCCGCATGAGGAACACCCCGAGCGGCTGGGTGACGAACGGCAGGATCAGCGCCGGATAGGTGTTCAGCAGGCCGAGCTTGGTCACCATGACGAACAGCGGCACGAACGTCACCACGCCGGGGACCATGAGCATCGTCATGACGACGGTGAACAGCACCCGCTTGCCGGCGAAGTCCATCTTCGCCAGGGCGTAGCCGACCATCGAGCAGAACAGCAGGTTGCCGAGCACGGTCACGACCGCGACCACGAACGAGTTCGTGAAGTACTGCGTGAAGTGCAGCTCGCCGAACCACGTGCCGAAGTTGTCGAGCGTCGGGTCCTCGGGCCACCAGGTCGGCGGCCGGGAGAGGATCTCGCGCTGCGTCTTGACCGAGCCGAGCACCATCCACGCGAACGGCAGCAGCCACGCGGCGACGCCGACGACCAGCACGGTGTAGGTGAGCGCGCGGCCGGTCGGGAACCGGCGGCGGCGCCGGGGACCGGTCGCGGGCGGGGGCGCCGCGAGGGCGGGGGCGGGGGGAGTCGTCGTGGCCATGTCGTCTCAGTCCTTCTGCCGCAGCAGCCGGAACTGCAGCAGGCTCAGGAGCGCGATCGCCAGGAACAGCACGTACGAGGCGGCGGACGCCTGGCCGTACTTGCCGAAGCCGAACTGCTCGAACGTGTAGTACGCGGTCGACAGGGTCGAGTCCAGCGGGCCGCCCTGCGTCATCACGAAGGCCTCCTCGAAGAACTGCAGGTAGCCGACGGAGATCAGCACGGCACCGAGCAGCAGCGTCGGGCGCAGCAGCGGCAGCGTGATGCTGATCATCCGGCGCCAGGGGCTCGCGCCGTCCATGACGGCGGCCTCCTGCACGTCGGCCGGGACGGCCTGGAGCCCGGCCAGGAAGATCACCATGAGCGTGCCGACGTTGCGCCACACGGCCATGAGGATCAGCGCGGGCAGCGCCCAGCGGGTGTCGGTGAGCCAGGACGGGCCGTCGACGCCGACCCAGCCGAGCGCGGTGTTGATGAGCCCGTCGGGCTGCAGCATGTACCGCCACACGACGGACACGGCGACGATGCTGGTGACCACGGGGGCGTAGAAGCCGACCCGGAACACCGCGCGGAACCGCGAGATGCCGTTGTTCAGCGCCACCGCGAGCAGCAGGGCGACGACCATGGTGATCGGGATGCCGATCACCACGAACGTCGCCGTGACGCCCAGGGACGTGAGGAACCGCGGGTCGCCGAACAGCGCGACGTACTGGTCGAGGCCCACGAAGTTCACGGCGAGCGGGCTGCGCACGTCCTTCGCGGTGAAGTCGGTGAACGACATCCCGAACGACGAGACCAGCGGGACGAGCATGAAGAACCCGAACACCAGGACGAACGGCGCGGCGAACAGCCACGCGACGCGGCCCTGGCGGCGCCGGCGCGCGGCGGCGGGTCCGCGCTCGGGGAGGGGGCTGCGGCCGGCCGCGCGGCCGGGACGGGTGGTCCCGGCCGCACGGGTGGACAGGGTGCTCATGGCGGTCAGCCCACGCCGATCGACGTCGCCTGCTCCTGGAGCGCGGCGAGCGCGGCGGCGGGCTCCTCGCCGCTGACGATCATCCGCTCGATCGCGGAGTCGGCCGCGGCAGCGACCTGGACCCAGCCGGTGTTCTGCGGCGGGGACTGGGTGTCCTGGAGCTGCTCGCCGAACACCGCGAGCTTCTCGTCGTCGGCCAGCGCCGGGTCGTCCCACGCGGACCGGGCGGACGGCAGGTCGCCCGTGAGCTGGTAGAAGGCCACCTGGACCTCGGGCTGCGTCAGCCAGTCCACGAGCTGCCACGCCGAGTCGGCGTTGTCCGAGTCCTGGAACACGACGAGGTTGGCGCCGCCCGCGAACGAGGTCGAGGACGTGCCGGCCGGGATGCGCGCGGTCGTGTACTGGTCGGCGAACTCCTCGCCGCCCAGCTGCTCGAGCGAGCCCATCATGAACGGGCCCTCGATGAAGGCGCCGACGCGACCCGCGACGAAGTCGGCCTCGGTCGCGCCGGGGGTGCGGTCCGCCTGGGCGTCCGCGAGACCCTTCGTGAAGAACGACGTGTAGTACTCGTACGCCTCGGCCATCTCCGGGGTGTCGAGCGTCCACTCGGTCTCGTCCTCGTTCATGAGCGACGCACCGTTGGACCACGGGGCCCACAGCGAGCCCTGGAACGCGTCGTTGCCGGACGCCAGCAGGCGGATGCCGTACTCGGCGTCCGTCTTGTCCTGGATGTCGCCGAGCATGGCCTGCAGCTCGTCCCAGTCGGCCGGTGCCTCGGTCCAGCCGGCCTGCTCGGCCAGGTCGGTCCGGTAGTAGAGCACCCGGGTGTCGACGTACCACGGCACGCCGACCGCCTGGCCGCCCACCTCGGTGGTGCCGACGGAGCCCTCGAAGAAGTCGCTCGTGTCGATGCCCTCGGGCACCGGCGCGAACGCGTCGCCGAACTCGGCCATCCACGTGCTGCCCATCATCGCGACGTCCGGGGTGGTCCCGGCGGCGATGGCGGTCTGGAACTTGTCCCGGGCGGCGTCCCACGGGATCGGGACGACCTCGATGTCGACGTCGGGGTTGGCGTCGACGAAGTCCTGCACGAAGTCGGGCAGGGCCTCGCCCTCGGTGCCCATCGCCCAGACGGTGAGCTCGCCGCTGGCGGCGTCGCCGGACAGGGTCGAGGCGTCGGTGCTGCCGGTGCTCCCGGTGTCGTCGGAGCGGCCGCAGGCGGACACCGCGGTCAGGGCGAGCGCGGCCACCAGGGCGACGCGCGCGGCGGGACGGATCATGGTCGTTCCTCCTCGAACGGACGTGCGGCGGCTGATCGGCGCCGGGAGGCGCCGCGCGGTTCTATGCGCTTAGATCGAGTCAGATGTTAAGCGCATAGACTCGACTCCGCAACCGGGGCGGGTCGTCCCGCCGCAAGCCCCCTACGATCGGACCCGCCCGAACCCGAGGAGATGCACCGTGCCGGACCAGCCGCGTCGCCCCACCGTCTACGACGTCGCGGAGCGGGCCGGGGTGTCGATCGCCACGGTCTCGTTCACGTTCCGCCAGCCCGAGCGGGTGCGCGAGTCCACCCGGGCGGCCGTGCTGGTGGCCGCGCGCGAGCTCGGCTACGTGCCGTCCGCCAGCGCCCGCGGGCTCGCGCACGGCAGCACCGGCGCGCTGGGTCTCTACTCGTTCGACCTCATGCTCGCGGCCGCGCAGGCCGGGGCCGCCGCCGCGCCACCGCCCCCGCCCCCCGCGGCGGACCCGGACTCCGACCCCCGCGCGTTCCCGCTCTACGTGGACGAGGTGCAGCGCGGCTTCGAGCTCGAGTGCTGGCAGCGCGGGCAGGCGCTCCTGCTCACCAGCGGCTCCGGGTCCGGCGCGTCGGTGACCGACGTGGCCGGGCGGGTCGACGGGCTCGCGATGTTCCCCGGCCCGACGCCCGTCGAGGCGCTGGAGCACGTGGCCCGGCGGATCCCCGTCGTCGCGTTCAGCCAGCCGCCCGTCGCGGACGGCCTGCACCACGTCACCGTCGACAACCGCGGCGGGATGCGCGAGCTCGTCGAGCACCTCGCCGGCGCGCACGGCGTCCGCGACCTCGCCTTCGTCGGCCGGCTCACCACCCCCGACTACGCCGAGCGGTTCGCCGGGTTCGCCGATGGCCTGGCGGCGGCCGGGCTCGACGCCCCCGCCGCGCCGCTGGACCCGACGGACCTGGCCGAGCCGCACCGGTTCGAGGTCCTCGCCGACCTGGCCGAGCGCGACCGGCTGCCCCGTGCCCTGGTGTGCGCCAGCGACCAGCACGCCCTCACGGTGCTCGACCTGCTCGCGGCCCGCGGCGTCCCGGTCCCGGAGCGGGTGGTGGTCACGGGGTTCGACGGCATCCTCGCCGGGCGGCTGTCGCGGCCGTCGCTCACCACCGTCCGGCAGCCGATGGCCGCGATGGGCCGGCTCGCGGTAAAGATCCTGGTCCGGCACGCCGGCACGCGCGCGGCCGAGCCGGAGCAGCACCGGCTCCCCGTGCAGCTGGTCCCCCGCGCGAGCTGCGGCTGCCCCGACTGACCGGTGCGCGCGCCGCGCGAGGTCGGCGGGTTGCGCCGATCGCGCGGCGTGTCGCGGCGGCGTGTCGCGCGGAACCGACGACCTCGACGCGCCGGCCCGGCTCAGCGTGCGGCGAGCAGGCGGGTGAGCGCCCGGACCGCCTCGCGGCCCGCGCGGTTCGCGCCGACGGTGCTCGCGCTCGGGCCGTAGCCGACCAGCTGCACGCGCGGGTCCGCGACCACCTGGGTCCCGTCCACCACGATGCCGCCGTCCGCGTTCCGCAGCCCGAGCGGGCGCAGGTGGTCCAGCGCCGGCCGGAACCCGGTCGCCCACAGCACCACGTCCGCCGCCACGTGCTCCGGCCCGGTGACCCAGCCGTCGCCGGGGTGGCGCGCGGCCTCCGGGGACCACACCGCGCCGTCCGGCACCAGGCGCGCGAACACCGGCCGCGCCCGCAGCACCCCGGCTGCGATCCCCGCCCGGTACTCCGCGGTCAGCGGCAGGCCCGTCGCCGACACCACGCTGCCCGGCGGCCGGCCGGCGCGCGTCCGCTCGGCGACCCGGGCGACCGCCGCGCGGCCGAGCTCCGGGCTGAACTCCTCGTCCCGCCAGTCCGGCGGGCGGCGCGTGACCCAGGTGGTCGACGCCGCGAGGGGGTGCATCGCCAGCAGGTGCTGCACCGCGGAGATCCCGCCCCCGACCACGATCACGCGCCGGCCCGCGAGGTCCTCGGGGGTGCGGTAGTCGTGGGTGTGCAGCTGCGTCCCCGCGAAGTCGGCCGCACCGGGGTACGTCGGCCAGAAGGGACGGGTCCAGGTCCCGGTCGCGTTCACCAGGGCGCGGGTGCGCCAGGTCCGGCGGGTGCGGCGGGCGGTCGCCCGGGCCGCGACGGGCGCGGGTGCGGCGTCGGCGGAGAGCGGCACCGGGTCCAGCACCGTGCGCGCGGTCCCCGCGCCGCAACCGAGGACGTCGTCGGGGTCCGGCCGCGCGTGCGCCCCGTGCGGGTCGTGGTGCCCCGGGGTGGCTGTCGGCGTGGCCTCGGCCGGGCGCTCGACGGTCTCGACGGCCAGCAGCCCGTCCGCGCCGCCGAGGTCCCGCACCGTCCTGACCTGCACCGACCGACGCACGGGCAGCGCGAGGTCGTGCTCGTACTCGCCGAAGTACCGGGTCAGCGCGTCGCCGGCCGGCTCGTCGTCGTCGAACGCCGGCAGCGACCGGCCGGGCAGCTCGTAGACGCCGTTCACCGTCCGCATCGTCAGGCCGGGCCAGCGCTCGCGCCACGCCCCGCCGGGTCCGGGGGCCGCGTCGAGGACGACGTACGTCGGGCGACCGGCGGCGTCCGCACCCGGGGTCGGCTCGGCGCCCGGGGCCGCGCCCGGGGTCGGTGCCGCGCCCGGGGCCGGGACGAAGCCCGCACGACTCAGGTGCGCCGCGACCGACAGCCCCGCCTGCCCGGCGCCGACCACCACGACGTCCGCGTACGGGTCGGTCGAGGTCGGCACACGAGGTCCAACGCCACGCCCGCCCCGGACGTTCCCCGCCCTCGTCTCGCCGAGGTAGAGCCCTTCCGCCGAGGGAGGGTCTCCCACGCCACTACCTCGACGAGAACCCCCTACCTCGGCGCGCGGTCCCGGGCGGGGGGTCGGGGGTGGTGGGATGGGCGGGTGCCGCACCACGACCCCGCCGCCCTGCGCTCCGTCACCGGCCCGCTCGAACCTGCCGACGCCGCCGACGTGCGCGCGCTGGCCGACGCCGCCGCGCGCGCCGACGGCGTGCCGCCGCTCTCGGAGCAGCCGCTGCTCTGGCTGGCGGCGGGCGGTCCGGGGGTCCGGCACCTCCGGGCCCGCGCGGCGGGCGGCGAGCTCGTCGGCTACGCGCAGGTCGACCTGCGCGACCCGGCGCTGGCCACGGCCGAGGTCGTCGTGCACCCGGACCGCCGGCGGCGCGGGACCGGCTCCGCCCTGCTCGACGCCGCCCGGGACGCCGCGCGTGCCGCCGGCGGCGACCACGTGGCGGTGTGGGCGCACGGCGACGTCCCCGCGGCGCGGTCGCTCGCGGCGGCGCGCGGGCTGCCGGTCGTGCGTGAGCTGTGGCAGATGGCGCTCGACCCGCTGGTGGTCCCGACCGCCCGCGACCTCCCGGCCGGGCTGACCGTGCGGACCTTCGAGCCCGGCCGCGACGAGGACGCGTGGGTGCGGCTGAACGCCCGCGCCTTCGCCGCGCACCCCGAGCAGGGCCGGCTGACCCGCGCCGACCTGGCTGACCGCACCGCCGAGGCGTGGTTCGACCCGGCGGGGCTGCTGCTCGCGGAGTCCGGCGGGCGTGCGGTCGCGTACGCGTGGGCGAAGGTGCCCGACCCCGGCACGCCCGAGGGCGAGGTCTACGCGCTGGGGGTGGACCCCGAGGCCCAGGGGCAGGGTCTCGGGCCGGCGCTGACGGCGCGGCTGCTGACCTACCTCGCCGGGCGCGGCGTCACCCGCGTCGTGCTCTACACCGAGGGCGACAACCACCCCGCGATCCGCGTGTACCGCGCCGCCGGGTTCGAGCGGTCGGCGGTCGACGTGGTGTACCGGGTGGGCTGACCCGCACGACCACGCGGCACCGAGTCCTCCACAGGTCGCGAGGTCGCGCTCCGTCCCCGACGGGTCGCCTCTCGGTCACCCGCGGGACACGTCGTGGTGCCACCATGTGGGGATGACCGACGCCACCTCCTCCGACGGGACCGCTCCGGGCCGCGCCCGGCGCACCGCCGCCGCCGCGACCGCCACCGGCCGCGCGCGCACGACCGCGGGCCGCAGCCGCAGCACGTCCGGGCGGACCCGGGCCGCGGCGTCGGAGGGGACGGGCAGGCCGTCCGGTGACGCCACGGCGTCGGCGGCTCCCGCGGCCGGCGGGACGGGCGCGTCCGGCGCAGCGGGCACCGGAGCGTCGAGCAACGGCAGCGTGACCCCGCCCCCGGCACCCCGCACCCGCCCGCTGGCCCCCGAGCTCGCCGCCCACATCGCCGAGCACATCGCCCCCGGCCCCCGCGCGGGCACGGCGACGCTCGACGGCCTGGCGGAGGAGCTGCCGCCGCTGCCGGCCGACCGGTTCCTCGACCGCGAGGTGTCCTGGCTGGCGTTCAACGAGCGCGTGCTCGAGCTCGGCGAGGACCCGGCCCAGCCGCTGCTGGAGCGCGTCCGGTACCTCGCGATCTTCGCGTCCAACCTGGACGAGTTCTTCATGGTCCGGGTCGCGGGACTGAAGCGCCGCATCGCGACCGGGCTCGCCGTCACGGCCGCGTCCGGCCTGAGCCCCCGGCAGGTGCTGGAGGAGATCAGCGTGCGCGCGCACGACCTCGCGGCGCGGCACGCGCGGGTGTTCGCCGACCAGGTCCAGCCGGCGCTGGCCACCGAGGGCATCACGCTGGTGCGCTGGGAGGAGCTGGGCGAGGCCGAGCAGGACCGGCTGCGCAAGTTCTTCCGCAAGCAGATCTTCCCGGTGCTGACCCCGCTGGCCGTCGACCCGGCGCACCCGTTCCCGTACATCTCCGGCCTGTCGCTCAACCTCGCGGTCGTCGTGGCGAACCCGACCACGGGCAAGGAGCACTTCGCCCGGGTCAAGGTCCCGCCGCTGCTCCCGCGGTACATCGCCGTCGACGCCCGGGGCCGCCCGAGCGCCGCGCCGGCGCAGGCCCCGACCGAGCGCGGACCCATGTCGTTCGTGCCGGTGGAGGACGTGATCTCCCAGCACCTCGACCAGCTGTTCCCCGGCATGGAGGTGCGCGAGCACCACACGTTCCGCGTCACCCGCAACGAGGACGTCGAGGTCGAGGAGGACGACGCCGAGAACCTGCTCCAGGCGATGGAGAAGGAGCTGCTGCGCCGCAAGTTCGGGCCGCCGGTGCGCCTGGAGATCGCCGACTCCATCAGCACGCGCATCCGGCAGCTGCTGGTCCGCGAGCTCGGGGTGGCGGAGGAGGAGGTGTACGAGCTGCCCGCGCCGCTGGACCACACCGGCCTCAACCTCGTGGCCGACCTGGACCGGGCCGACCTGCAGTACCCCCGGTTCGTGCCCACCACGCACCGGTTCCTCGCGGAGGTGGAGAGCGCCACGCCCACCGACGTCTTCGCCGCCATCCGCGCGCGGGACATCCTGCTGCACCACCCGTACGACTCGTTCTCCACGTCGGTGCAGACCTTCCTGGAGCAGGCGGCCGCCGACCCCAGGGTGCTCGCCATCAAGCAGACGCTCTACCGGACGTCGGGCGACTCGCCGATCGTGGACGCCCTGATCGACGCCGCCGAGGCCGGCAAGCAGGTGCTAGCGCTGGTCGAGATCAAGGCCCGGTTCGACGAGCAGGCCAACATCGAGTGGGCCCGCAAGCTCGAGCAGGCCGGCGTGCACGTGGTCTACGGCATCGTCGGCCTGAAGACGCACGCCAAGTTGTCCCTCGTGGTCCGCCAGGAGTCGGACGGCCTGCGCCGGTACTGCCACATCGGCACCGGCAACTACAACCCGAAGCCCGCGCGGATCTACACCGACCTGGGGCTGCTGACCTGCGACCCGGACGTCGGCCAGGACCTGACGCGCCTGTTCAACCAGCTGTCCGGCTACGCGCCGAAGTCCCGGTTCCACCGGCTGCTGGTCGCGCCGCGCTCCGTGCGGTCCGGGCTGATCGAGCGCATCGACCGCGAGGCCGCCGCCGCGCGCGACGACCGGCCCGCCTGGATCAAGATCAAGGTGAACTCGATGGTCGACGAGGAGATCATCGACGCCCTGTACCGCGCCTCGCAGGCGGGCGTCCCGGTCGACCTGAGCGTCCGTGGCATCTGCGCGATGCGCCCGGGGGTGCCCGGGCTGTCGGAGACCGTGCGCGTCCGGTCGATCCTCGGCCGGTTCCTCGAGCACGCCCGGGTGTTCGCGTTCGCCGCGGACTCCGGCGTCACGCCCGAGGTGGCCGACGCCGGGCGGGACGACGGCTCCGACCGGCTGCCGGGGCCCGAGGTCTACATCGGGTCCGCCGACCTCATGCACCGCAACCTCGACCGCCGCGTCGAGGCCCTGGTGCGCCTGGCCGACCCCGACCAGGTCGCCGAGCTCGTCGGGCTGCTCGACGAGTCGATGGCCGACGGCACGTCGTCCTGGCACCTCGGTCCGGACGGCACCTGGACCCGGCACGCCGAGGGCCCGGACGGCCCGCTGCGCGACCTGCAGTCCACGCTCGTCTACCAGCAGCGCCGGCGCCTGGGCGCCACGCGGTGAGGGCGGTGCGATGAGGGCGGCTCCCGTCGTCGTGGAGGCCGCCGGTGCCCTGGTCTGGCGTGTCCGGCAGGGCCGGCTCCAGGTGGTCCTGGTGCACCGGCCCCGGTACCGCGACTGGTCCTGGCCGAAGGGCAAGCTCGAGCCGGGCGAGCACGTCATCACGGCCGCCGTGCGCGAGGTCGAGGAGGAGACCGGCCTGGACGTCGTCCTCGGCCGGCCGCTGCCCGGCCTGGAGTACCCGCTGTCCGACGGCCGGCTCAAGCGCGTGCACTACTGGGCCGCGCAGGTCGCCGGGCGGCCCGACCGGCCGGCCGTGCACGCCCGCCCGCCCGCCGAGCACGCCTCCGCGGACGAGATCGACCGGGTGCGCTGGGTGGACGCCGAGGTCGCGCGGCAGCGGCTCACCCGCGCCGACGACCGCGTCCCGCTGGACGCCCTCGTCGACGCGCACACCCACGGGCGGCTCGACACGCGCGCACTCGTCGTCGTCCGGCACGGGCGGGCCCGCAGCCGCGCGGGCTGGGGCCGGGAGGAGGGCACCCGGCCGCTCACCGAGGCGGGTCGCCGCCAGGCCGACGCGCTCGTCCCGGTGCTGTCCGCGTTCGGGGTCGCGGAGGTCGTCACCAGCCCGTGGACGCGGTGCCGGAGCACGGTCCAGCCCTACCTGGCGGCCGCGGGCCTCTCCCCCGCCGAGGAGGAGCGCCTCACCGAGGCGCAGCACGCCGACAGCCCGGGGAAGACGTCCGACGTCGTCGTCGCCGTGCTGCGCGCGGGCCATGACGTCGCGGTGTGCACCCACCGCCCGGTGCTGCCGACGGTGCTCGACGTCGTCGGTGCGCACGCCCGGACCCGCGTCCGCGGCTGCCTGCCGGCGGAGGACCCGTACCTGCGGCCGGGCCAGGTGCTCGTCTGCCACGTCGTCGGCGCGCCGGGCACGCCGCGGGTCGAGGCCGTCGAGCTGCACACCCCGCTGGCCTGACGCGACCGGGGACGACGACGGCGGCGCACCCCGGGTGGGGCGCGCCGCCGTCGTCGCGTACGGCCGGGCCGGGCTCGCCCGGCGGCCGCTCAGTTCAGCAGCGGGCTCAGCGCCAGGTACACCATCGCGGCGACCGCTGCGGCGGCCGGGATGGTCAGCACCCACGCGATGCCGATGTTCTTCGCGACGCCCCAGCGCACGGCCGACAGCCGCTTGGTCGCGCCGACGCCCATGATCGCGGAGGTGATCGTGTGCGTCGTCGACACCGGCGCGTGCAGCGCGAACGCGTTCACGTACAGCACCACGGCGGACACCGACTCGGCGACGAACCCGCGCGCCGGGTCGAGCTCGATGATCTTGCGCCCGAGCGTGCGCATGATCCGCCACCCGCCGGAGTACGTGCCGAGCGAGATCGCCGCGGCCGCCGACAGCTTGACCCACAGCGGGATGCCGCCCTCGGGGTCCGCCCAGCCGACGGTGAGCAGCGCCATGAAGATGACGCCCATGGTCTTCTGCGCGTCCTGCAGGCCGTGGCCGAGGGCCATCGCGGCGGCCGACACGGTCTGCGCCAGGCGGAACCGCCGGGTCGTCCGCGAGGGCGCGGAGTTCCGCACCAGCCACAGCACGCCGACCATGACCAGGAACGCGAGGCCGAAGCCGATCAGCGGCGAGAAGATCATCGGCAGGACGACCTTCTCGACGATCGCCGAGCCGTAGATCGCGAGACCACCCATGAGGCCGGCGCCGACCAGGCCGCCGATGAGTGCGTGCGTCGAGGACGACGGCAGGCCGAACCACCACGTGATGAGGTTCCACACGGTCGCGCCGACCAGCGCGCACACCACGACGACCAGCGCCTGGTGGGAGCTCGCGTCGCTGAGGTCGACGATCGACGTCGCGATGGTCTCGGCGACCTCGGTCCCGAGCAGGGCCCCCGCGAAGTTCATGACCGCGGCCATGATCAGCGCCGCGCGGGGGGTCAGGGCCCGGGTGGACACCGACGTCGCGATGGCGTTCGCCGCGTCGTGGAAGCCGTTCGTGTAGTCGAATCCCAGCGCCAGGGCGACGACCAGGACGACGAGCGCGAGTTCCACCGGGACTCAGGACTCCTTGAGCGCGATGGTCTCGACCATGTTCGCGACCTTCTCGAAGGCGTCCGCGGCGTCCTCGAGCTTCTCCACGACCTCCTTGAGCTTCATCAGCTGGATCGGGTCGGTGATCTCGTCGAACATCTGCGCGAGCAGCTTGCGGTGCGACTTGTCCGCCTGGTTCTCCAGGCGGTTGACCTCGACCCAGTACTCCGACAGCGAGTCCATCGACCGCAGCCGCGGCATGGCCTCGGCGGTGAGCTCGGCCGCGCGCTGCAGCACCTGCACCTGGTCGGAGACCCGGACGGGCAGCTCCTCCAGCTTGTACAGGACGATGAGGTCGGCGGCCTCCTCCATGTAGTCCATGCAGTCGTCCAGCGCGGACGCCAGGCCGTAGATGTCGTCCCGGTCGAACGGGGTGACGAACGTCTGGTTCAGCCGCCGCATGATCGTGTGGGTCGCCTCGTCCGCGAGGTGCTCGACCTCGTTGATCTTCTTGGCAAGGGCCTTGCGGGCGGGCCGGTCGGCTCCGAGCAGCTCGGCCAGCAGGTTGGCGCCTGTGACGAGGTGCGCCGCGGAGGCGGCGAGGAGGTCGAAGAACGAGGTGTCGCGCGGGGTGAGGCGCAGGCGCACGGGAGGCTCCGGGGAAGAGGGCTCTTGTCAGGCACAGGCTAGGGCAGCCGAAGGGTGAACTCGCAACCCCGAAGGTGAACGCCGGGTGAACGCACAGCGTGTCGCGCCCGACTCACAGGTGGTGCAGCGCCGCACCGGGACCCAGGTCGCACCCGGGGTGCGACGACCGTCACACGACGGGGCACCCCACGATGACGACGCCGGACCGGGGAGCGCCTCTCGGCGCGAGGCCGCTCGGAGCGGCTTGAGATGGAGCCCGGGGCTACCACGGCCCGGCGTCGCTCCCTATTTTACCCGCGACGACCCGGACCGGCCCGGTCGCGGCAGGTGATCCCGCCCACGCCGGGTCACTCCAGGGCGTCGGCCCGCCACAGCGCCGCGGCGTGCTCGAGCTCCTCGGCGGTGCGCACCAGCGAGCCCGCGCTGCGGGTCAGGCGCGCCGAGGAGTCGTCGGGCGCGAGGTCCAGGTGGTCGGCGTCGAAGGCCGCGCCGGTGCCCAGCACCCGGCAGAACGCGGCCCCGCGCTCGAGCGCCACGTCCAGGTCGCCCGTCCACACCCCGGACAGCACCGCGTCCAGCACGTCGCGGACCTCCTCCGGCCCGGGCAGGTTCGGCACGCCGGCCACCACGTGGTGCACCGGAGCCGCGTCCAGACCCAGCCGGTACCGGTCCGCGACCGTGCGCGGATCACGCCGGACCCACTCGCGCAGCACGTAGAGCCGCCAGAGCGTCCCGGGCAGCGTGGTCGCCGGGCTGTCGGCCCACAGCGCCGCGACGACGTCGAGCCCCTCGGTCTCCACGAGGCGCACCAGCCGGTCCACCAGCGCCGGGTCGCCGCCCCGCGAGCGCCCGCGGTGCACGATCACGGCGGCGGTGGTGTGGGCGATCTCGGACCGCAGCGCGGGGTCGATGTCGCCGGGCAGCTCCTCGGCCTGCCGCGGGTCGAGCATCGCGGGCCGCCGGAACCGGGCACGAGGGGAATCGGACGTCACACCCCCATCCTCCGCCCGTCCCCCCTCCCCCACCCACCTCACCCTTGGTGCCTCCCCCGCGGCGAGGGAGGTGCGGGGGTGTCGACGCGTCCCTCCAGCTCGCACTCCGTCGCCACGCGCAGACCTCCCTCGGCGGGCTGCGTCGGCCGGGGCGGGTACCTCCGGGTGCGGGATGCGGGACGCGGGTGAAAGGTGGGTACGCCCTCGACCGCGGCCCGACGACGTGCCCGGTCGACGGCGTCGGGCGAGGTCGGCAGCAGGGGCGAGGAGAGGGACATGGCTCAGGAGAGCAACGTGGCGGCGTCGGGCCGGCACCCGTCGCACAACAAGGCGATCGGGCTGGCCGTGGCCGCAGCGGTCGGAGGGTTCCTGTTCGGGTTCGACTCCTCCGTCATCAACGGCGCGGTGGACGCGATCCAGGGGCAGTTCGACCTGGGCGCCACGCTGACCGGGTTCGCCGTCGCCGTGGCCCTGCTGGGCTGCGCGTTCGGAGCCTGGGCGGGCGGGCGGCTCGCCGACCACTGGGGCCGCACGAAGGTCATGGTGCTGGGCGCGGCGCTGTTCTTCGTCTCCTCGATCCTGTCGGCCATCGCGTTCGGCGTCTGGGACCTGATCGTCTGGCGGATCATGGCCGGCATCGGCATCGGCATCGCGTCGGTCATCGCCCCGGCCTACATCGCGGAGATCGCCCCCGCGGCGATGCGCGGACGCCTGGGGTCGCTGCAGCAGCTCGCGATCACGCTCGGCATCTTCGCCGCGCTGCTGTCCGACCAGCTGCTGCAGGAGGCGGCGGGCGGCGCGTCCGAGGTTCTCTGGCTGGGGTGGGAGGCCTGGCGGTGGATGTTCCTCGTCGCCGTCGTCCCCGCCGCGGTCTACGGCATCCTGGCGCTGCGCATCCCGGAGTCCCCGCGGTACCTGGTCTCCCGGGGGCGCCGGGACGAGGCGGTCACCGTGCTGGAGTCCGTGCTCGGCCCGGACGAGGACGCCCGCGAGCGCGTCGCGCAGATCGAGAAGACGATCGAGAAGGACAAGGCGCTCGAGGAGCAGGCCACGCTGCGCGGACCGCGGTTCGGGCTGCTGCCGGTGGTGTGGGTCGGCATCCTGCTGTCGGTGTTCCAGCAGTTCGTCGGGATCAACGTGATCTTCTACTACTCGACGACGCTCTGGCAGGCCGTCGGCTTCGACGAGAGCCAGTCGTTCCTGGTCTCGACGATCATCTCGGTCACCAACGGCGCGGTGACGTTCACCGCCATCGCCCTGATCGACAAGGTCGGGCGCCGGCCGATCCTGCTCACCGGGTCCGCCGGCATGGCGATCTCCCTGGCCGTGATGGCGCTGGCGTTCACCCAGTCGTCCGGCTCGGGCGACGACGTCTCGCTGCCGTCGCCGTGGGGGCCGGTGGCGCTGGTCGCCGCGAACGCGTTCGTCGTGTTCTTCGGGGCGTCCTGGGGGCCGCTGGTCTGGGTGCTGCTGGGCGAGATGTTCCCGAACCGGATCCGTGCGGCCGCCCTCGGTGTCGCGGCCGCCGCCCAGTGGATCGCGAACTTCCTCATCACGGTGACGTTCCCGCCGCTGCTCGACACGTTCGGCGCGACCGGCCCGTACCTGATGTACGCGGTGTTCGCGGCGCTGTCGTTCTTCTTCGTGCTCGGCAAGGTGCCCGAGACCAAGGGCGTCGAGCTGGAGGACATGGAGGACCTGCCGCCCGCGCGAAGCCGGCAGGCCCGGACCTGAGGCTGGCTCGCCCCGGCCCGAGCCCCTCGCGGAAACTTCGCGGGGGGCTCGGCCGTTGGACGACTCGGCAGTGGACGCTCGAAGGGACGCACCGTGGGAACCCCGTACCAGCACGCGACCGGCACGCACCGGGCGGAGCCGACCCGATGACGGCGCTGACCGCGCACGACGTCTGGGCCGGCTACGGCGGCGCCCCCGTCCTGGCGGGAGCGAGCCTGTCGGTGTCCCCGGGCGAGACGGTCGGCGTGATCGGCCGGTCCGGCGCGGGCAAGTCCACCCTCGTGCAGGTGCTGCTCGGGCGGCACAAGACCACGCAGGGCCGCGCCACCTACGGCGCCCGGCCGGTCGCCAGGATGTCGCGCAAGGAGGCCAAGACGTTCCGGTCCCTCGTGCGCGCCGTGCACCAGGACGGGCTGACCGGGTTCGACTCGCGCTCCCCGGTGCGCAAGGTCCTGACCTCCACGCTGTCCGACGCCCGCAAGGCCGGCCGCGCGACCGGGCAGGAGCCCGAGGCCGTCCTGGCCCGCGTCGGCCTCGGCCCGCAGTTCCTCGACCGCACCCTGCACTCGCTGTCCGGCGGGGAGAAGCAGCGGCTCGCGCTGGCCGACGCCCTCGCGACGCGGCCGGAGATCCTCGTGCTGGACGAACCCGCGACCGCCCTCGACCCCGCGCTGCGGGAGGTCGTCGCCGACCAGCTCGTCGGCCTCGCGCAGGCCGGCGTGGGGCTGCTGGTCGTGTCGCACGACCTGCGGCTGGTCGACCGGCTGACGGAGACGGTCCACGTGCTGGCCGAGGGGCGGCTGGTGGAGTCGGGACCGCTGCGCACGCTGCTGTCCGACCCCCAGCACCCCGAGACGCGCGAGCTCGCGGCGGCGTTCCCGGAGGCCGTGGGCGCGTTCCGCTGAGACGGGCGACCCGGGCGGCGGCGGGCGCGGGGCGCGGGGCGCAGGGGCGCGGCG